>CAIVPM010000471.1 GCA_903907815.1 uncultured Chitinophagaceae bacterium
TGCAGAATCAAAAAGAACATTCTATTTTATTACGAATGCCAAAAGGCTCAAAGCTTCTGTTATTGCAAATATCTATAAGAAAAGATGGCAGATAGAATTACTTTTTAAAAGACTGAAACAAACCTATCCACTAAAACATTTTCTGGGAGAAAGTGAGAATGCTATTAAAACACAGATATGGTGTGCATTAATAACGGATTTACTACTCAAGATTATCAAAAAGTATGTAAAAAAAGTCTGGGCATTTTCAAATATCAGTAGTATGGTTAGACTTCATTTAATGAATTATATCAAACTGCTGGCTTTTCTGGAAAATCCAGAGACTACTTTAATGAATTATAAAGAGCCTAAAACAAAACAACAACTTAACTTATTTAGTTCTGCTTAAAGGGGGGCTTCACTTTTAAAAATGACAAAATACATACTTCAAACTATTATAAACATTGAACCTAATATTTATAATTTAAGTTTAACCGGACGCCAATGATTATCGAATTAGCTAATTTGTATTAAAAGATATATTTGCATCCTTTCTTAATAGAATTATATGAAGATATTTAAGTTCGGAGGGGCAAGTGTCAACAGTGTAGACAGGATAAAAAGTATGGCAGATATTGTAGATCAATATGCTGCTGACAATCTGGTAATTATTGTATCGGCGATGGGTAAAACAACCAATGCTTTAGAAAAGGTTGCGGAGAGTTTCTACAATAATAAGCTGGAAGAAAGTATTGGACTTTTCAATACCATCAAACAACAACATATTACTACAGCTAAGTACTTACTGGTAACAAAACTTACTGCTTGTCTTGAACAGCTAAATCAGTTTTTCACCGAAGTAGAATGGTTATTGCACGATAAACCTGTAAGGCAGTACGATTACTATTACGATCAGATAGTATCGGTAGGGGAACTGATGAGTACCTGCATTGTAAGCCATTACTTAAATGAAAGAAAAATAGCTAATGAATGGCTGGATGTTAGAGATCTTTTGCGTACCGACAATAACTTCAGAGATGCAGGTATTGACTGGCAAATAACTGCAGAAAAGGTATTGCAATCAGTACAAAAAAAGAACCATTCTATTTATATTACCCAAGGTTTTATTGGCAGTACCGATGAGAATGAAAGTACTACACTGGGAAGAGAGGGCAGCGATTATACTGCAGCTATCTTCGCAAACATTCTGGATGCAGAAAGTCTGACTATATGGAAAGATGTGGAAGGGGTAATGAATGCAGATCCTAAAACGTATAAAGATGCTCAGCTGATAAGTGAACTAAGTTTTAATGAGGTGATAGAAATGGCTTATTATGGAGCACAGGTAATACATCCTAAAACTATTAAACCTTTGCAGAATAAAGGGATAGCTTTGAATGTAAAATGTTTCCTTGATGCTACGTTGCCAGGTACTGTAATACAAGCTAAAGCAGTGAAAGAGCTTCCTCCAATTATTGTATATAAAGAACATCAGGCAATTATTCATCTGTTTAGTAAAGACTTTTCATTTGTAGGAGAAGAACCAATGGCAACTTTATATAAGCTATTATCGAACCTGAAACTGAAACCAAATCTGATACAGACTGGTGCTATAAATGTGCAGCTTTGTCTGGACGACAAACCCGACAGACTGGAAGCATTAGCATTCTCGGCCAATGAACTATTTGATGTATCTATAGAGAAAGGATTAACCTTGCTTACTATCCGTCATTACACCAAAGAACTATTTGAAGAACTAACGAAGGATAAACAAATAGTGTTGCAGCAAATGACCGGAGAAACAGTACAGGCTTTAATTAAATAGGCGAGAGCCAATTAATAATTATGAATTAAAAATTAATACATGGGGTAGATTAAGACTGTGGTTATATAGAATTAAAATAAGTTAACCATAAAACCATTAAACAATATATCCATTAAGATTGAATTTATAGTTTAACCCCTATTTCACAATGGTGACCTTAGTTTTGCCAACCATAAATAAATGTTTAGACCAAACGGTATGATATTATATAAAACAGAAGCAGAGGTAGCCTTGATGCAACAATCTGCATTATTAGTAAGTAAAACACTAACAGAAGTAGCCAAGGTTTTAAAAGCCGGAATGACTACTTTACAGATAGATAAATTGTGTGCAGATTTCTTACAGGATCATCATGCAATTCCTTCTTTTAAAAACTATCATGGTTATCCTCATAACATATGTGCGAGTGTAAATGATGTGGTTGTACATGGATTTCCAAACGATACTCCTTTGAAAGAAGGCGATATTGTATCAATCGATTTTGGATTGATACTGAACGGTTGGCATGGCGATCATGCTTATACATTTATACTTGGAGAGGTAGATGAATCTGTATTGAATCTGGTAAGAATAACTAAAGAAAGTTTATATAAAGGAATTGAAAAAGCCATTACGGGAAATCGTATTGGTGATATAGGATTCGCTATACAGGAACATACCGAAAAGAAAAATGGTTATGGTGTAGTAAGAGAACTGGTAGGACATGGCTTGGGCAAGAAACTACATGAAGATCCTCAGGTACCAAACTACGGTAAAAGAGGCAACGGTCCTGTATTGAAACAGAATCTGGTAATTGCTATCGAACCAATGATTAACATGGGTACTAAAGATGTATTTACAGATAAAGATGGATGGACAGTAAAAACAAAAGATGGTATGCCATCAGTACACTTTGAACACGATGTATGTGTAAAGAAAGGCAAAGCATTAATACTCTCCGACTTCAGCATTATTGAAGCTGCTGAGAAAGCTAATGTGAATTTGAATAGCTCCTATTATTAGGGAGATAGGAGACAGGAGAATACAATTAAAAGATGCAAGTTTCTGGTTACTGGTAACCAGAAACTTGCATCTTCTTTTTTATAGAATTTCAATATGAATTTTCCCTCCTATCTCCTGTCTCCTATCTCCTTCCTCCTCTTCTACACTTCCTTCAAGGTTGTTTTGCTTAAATAATCATGCAATGGCGCTCCAATAAAAGGAATAAAGAAAAAATCAATTGGAATAAGTCTTACTAACGATCTAACGAAAATAGCAACTACAGATGGCTTGTTACCACTTGCATCTACCACCTTTGTAAAACTAAACCATTTGCCTGGTGTTCTTCCCCATAACGATTCAAGTAACATGTAATAAACAAATAATACTACAAAGAAAAATACCCAGAAGTTGTAGTGAGGAATATGATAGTAAAATACATAAAACTTCCAGTACTTCATAAGTCCTATTGATAGTATTGCAATTAAAATAGTGTCTACCAGAAAGTTCAATACTCTGGTTCCAATTCCTGCCTTATATGTTGTTGTCTGCATAATTTTATTATCTCATCAAATACATTTTACCATACCCACTATTAAAGAAGTGATCGGTATTAGTATCATTTCCTGATCCATCATTAGGGGTATATTTTCCTAATTGATTGCCATGAAGGTTTGTTATTACTCTATATAAATAAACGCCATTTGCTACCTTATCGCCATACATATCTGTGCCATCCCACTTGTATTCAGTTATATTATTACCTATATGTATTGGGCCTAATTCGTTCTTATTAATCTCCTTAATAATTTTACCTGTTATAGTAAGAATCTGAATACGTATCATACTTGGAATTTCACTTCCTGTAAGGGTAAATACAAAGGCTGTAGAAGTAGTAAACGGATTAGGATAATTAAACACATTACTAATCATTGGTGTATTATTCACCACAAAATTCAATGTATAATGTATTGTACCACTCAGGTTTGTATTCTTATCTTTCCCTACCACTATTAATTGATACTTTCCATTCATTGCAAGATCTGGTGTAAGTTCTGCAATAGCTTCATTTACGCCAGTTGATAAATTAGCTGGAATAAATTTCAATGTATCAGAACCATAACTAAAACTATGCACTGTATTATCAGGATAAATTAATTGTAAGGCAATATTTGCGGTATCATCCAATGCCAGATATTTAGATTCATCTTTTAATTTCACCCTGATAGTTGGTTTAGCCGAAGCAATATCACCATTCATTATATGCGCTCCATCAAAAGTTATATCCAGTACTGGTTTAATATTATCATTCTTTACAAAGAATGTTTTATACAAATAATTATTAAACAAATATTGCTCCAGTGGATTATTAGAAGGGTTAACATTTAAGTATAATGTATTACTTCCA
>CAIVPM010000472.1 GCA_903907815.1 uncultured Chitinophagaceae bacterium
AGCATTGAGCCCGTCGTGGGCAACACTTAGTATTAAATTATAGTATTGCTTATAATGCACATCTACATCATTATGTATTTCAAAACTGTTTATCAACTCTCCTGCTTTTGCAAAATCTCCAACCGACAAAGCAGCATCAATCTTGAATATTTTATCAAAATTACTAGCTGCATTTTGCTCTCTAAATAATGCTAAAATAGGGTCAGATTGTAAATCTGTATTCATCATAATATCACTATACAATTGTGCTTTCAAAACGTATTTTGTCAAATCAGCATTATTGCTATTTACAATCGCTGTTCCTTGTGCAATTTCATCAGCAGTAGCCAAATCATCCAATTTGCCAACAAAGAATGCTTTAGTATCATTTGGTTCTATACCATCTATGTTCACATAATAAATTCCTTGATCAATATTTAATACACTCCTCAAATTACTATAAATAGTATTTTGACCTTGTTGTAAAATTCTTCTTGTAGAAAACACTCTTTCAAATTTATTATTCATTACCGTAATAGTTACTTCTTTATTATCAGCAACATTTGCTTTAATAAATAAATTCCCTTTCATAGAATAAGGTGGTATTATCTCCCAGCTTTCTTTAAAATCATCAATTGCACCATTACTATTATCATAAATTCTACAAATCTTTTTCTCAATAGGCACTAATTCAAAAGCGCTATTCACAGCTTCAACTGGTGTTATGTCTGATGTAAGTACAATATCTTGACTCCTTACCTTTCTTATTTTCCTAAATGTTAAATTGTATAATACAGTACCATCTTCTAAATTAATTCCATTAACAGTAGGATCATTCCATACAAACGATATTTTACCTTGCTCTTTTAAACTGTCGTTAAAATCCAGATTATCATCTGTTTTATCTAAACTTAATAATTGTAGATTTGTAGGGTCAAAATCAAGAGTATATTGCGTCCCTACTATATTCCTAAAGTTCTTAACCCTAATTGGCACTACAACTTTATCTTCTACAGGCACATCCGTTATATTCAAATTATCAAAATACAATGTAACAGGTGCTTGTCTTGCAACCGCTGGATTCCAATCCCAGTTTACATCACCAAGCTTTACACCATAAAAATCTATTCCTGATGTAGTACAATTGGCGTTTATTGTTTTTGAAAAAGTTTCTCTAAATTTATTTGTCGCACTACAACTTGTACATGTTGTAAAAGGGTTCGAAAAGTCGCCAAAAGTAGCATACTTATCTACAAAAGTCCATAATCTTTTAGTATTATCAAAAGAATTAATAAAGGAATTATCAATCCCTAAAATTAATCTCTTAATGTATACTAAATCAAGTCCAGTAACATTCCCATCTCCAGTAACATCTGCAGCAAAATATTTTAAATAAAATCGAGGGTCATTATTAATTAATGGATCATAAAATGGCGTTTTACCTAAAATGTTGGCTTGAATTAATGCTATATCTAAAGAAGTTACACCGTTAGACTTACTTATATCATTATTTTTATAAGGTGTAAAAGTATTAATTCCAT
>CAIVPM010000473.1 GCA_903907815.1 uncultured Chitinophagaceae bacterium
AAAAACGCAAATTTTATGAATGAAAATGAATTGTCATTTCTCGTGATTGGATTTGCGATTGAAATACACACCTCTTTAGGTCCAGGTTTATTGGAAAGTGCTTATAAAGAGTGTTTGTTCTATAAACTAACTAAAGAAGGAATTTATGTTGAAAAAGAAAAAGCAATGCCATTAATTTTCGAAGGTTTAAAACTTGACATTGGTTATAGAATTGATTTGTTAGTTGAAAATAAACTTGTTATAGAAACAAAAAGTGTTGATGAATTAAATGATATCCATTTGGCACAAACACTTACGTATTTAAAATTAGGAAATTATAAATTGGGTTTATTAATGAATTTTAATGTAAAAAGAATTAAGGATGGAATTAAACGGGTAGTAAATGGTTTGTAAAATAAAGAAGTTAATATGTATTATTTTTCTTTAGAAAAACTTTGTGTTCTTTCTTTAAATAACATAGAAACAAATCTATAATTTACATAAATAAAGGTGAAGAAACAATAAGCCTTTGCGTTCCTTTGCGCAAAATAACTTAGGGTTCTTTGCGGTAAAAAATAAATTAATATGAGAACATTAATTAAGAATGGGAGAATTATTACTGCTGCTGATAATTATGTAGCAGATGTGTTGATTGAAAACGAAAAAGTTATTGCAATTGGCTTTCAGCTGGATGTAACAGCAGATAAAATAATAGATGCTACTGGTAAATTATTGATGCCGGGAGGAATAGATCCGCACGTACATCTTGATATGCCATTTATGGGCACCTATTCTTCAGATAATTATGAAACAGGAACCCGTGCTGCATTGTATGGTGGAACCACAACGGTAATAGATTTCATTTTACAGAAGCAAGGTAACTCTTTACAATCTGCCCTTGAGGAATGGAAAGGAAGAAGCGATAACAACTGTGTAGGCGACTATAGTTTTCACATGGCAGTTACAGATTTTAATGATAACACTAAGAATGAAATAAAACATTTTATAGAAGAAGAAGGCATTACCTCTTTTAAAACCTTTATGGCTTATAAAGGAGCTTTGATGGTAGATGACCGTCAGATGATTGGTTTGATGCAGGAAGTAAAAAAACATGGAGGATTGATTAATGTTCATGCCACTAATGGCGACATGATTGATTACCTGATAGCTAAACATAAAGCAGAGGGTAAGATGGCTCCATTGTATCATTATTTATCTCAACCCGAAATTACAGAAGCAGAAGCCAGCGGACGTTTTGCTGATATGGCAAGTTATACTGGTTGTCCGGGATATATTGTACACCTTACTTGTGAGGGTGCTTTAAATGCGGTAAGAAATGCAACAAGAAGAAATCAGAAATTATTTGTGGAGACCTGTATACAGTATCTGATACTGGATGCATCGTTATATGAAAATAATTTTGAAGGAGCCAAGTGGGTAATGAGTCCGCCATTAAGAGAGAAAAAAGATCAGGAGACACTCTGGGCAGGCTTAAATCAGGGTCTGGTACAGGTAGTAGCTACTGATCATTGTCCTTTTATGTGGGAACAAAAATTAATGGGCAAGGATGATTTCTCAAAGATTCCTAATGGTCATCCTGCTATAGAAAACAGAATGGAATTATTGTTCAGTGAAGGGGTGAATAAAGGAAAGATTACGCTGAATAAATATGTAGAAGTTACTAGTACCAATGCAGCCAAGATATTTGGTATGTTCCCTAAAAAAGGAACTATTGCAATAGGTAGCGACGCTGATATAGTGATTTTTGATCCTGAAGAAAAACATACATTATCTGCTGCCAGTCACCATATGAATGTAGATTATAGCGGCTATGAAGGATGGGAAGTAAAAGGTAAAGTAAAGACTGTTTTATTAAGAGGAAAAGTTGCTATAGATAACAACCAATGCTTTGTAGATAAAGGGTATGGTCAGTTCATTAAAAGAAATAAAGTGAGTCAAACCATTTAACATTCAACATAATGTATTTGTATTCATTCAACATTTAACATTCAAAATTCAACATAACATAATCATGCCGCGAATAATAAAATCAGGCCTCATACAAGTAAGTCTTCCTAAGACAGAAGGAGAAGGAACCATTGAAGAGATAAAGGAAGCGATGGTTCAGAAACATATTCCTATGATAGAAGAAGCGGGAAGACAAGGGGTGCAGATATTGTGTTTTCAGGAGATATTCAATACCCCCTATTTCTGTCCGGGACAAGATAGAAAATGGTACGAAAGCGCAGAGACAGTACCTGGTCCAACCATAGAACGTATGCAGGAGTATGCGAAGAAATATAGCATGGTTATCATTGTTCCTGTGTACGAAAAAGAGCAGGCAGGAGTACTCTATAATACTGCAGCGGTGATAGATGCCGATGGAACATATCTGGGTAAGTATCGTAAAAATCACATACCACATACCGGCGGATTCTGGGAGAAGTTTTTCTTTAAACCAGGTAATCTTGGATATCCTGTATTTCAAACAAAATATGCAAAGGTTGGTGTCTATATCTGTTACGACAGACACTTTCCTGATGGAGCAAGATGCCTTGGTTTGAATGGTGCCGAAATAGTGTATAATCCATCTGCTACTACAGTAGGTCAATCACAATATTTATGGAAGCTGGAACAACCTGCACACGCTGTGGCTAATGGTTATTTTATGGGTTGTATAAATCGTGTAGGGGAAGAGAAACCCTGGAATCTTGGAAAGTTTTATGGCACGTCCTATTTCGTAAATCCGTTAGGACAAATTATTGCCTGTGCATCGGAAGATAAAGATGAATTGCTGATAGCGGAATTCGATCTTGATTTGATAGAAGAAGTAAGAAGTAAGTGGCAGTTTTATAGAGATAGAAGACCGGAGACTTATGGTAAGATTACAGAGTTGTGAGATTATGTTGAATTTTGAATTTTAAATGTTGAATTTTATTCATTCAACATTCATCATTCAACATTTAACACAATGTATTTATTCATCATTTAACATTCAACATAAATAAAAGGGTATGATTAAAAGTAACAGATTAACGAAAGAGCAATATGAAAAAAACTTTGCTGATATTCATCCGCCATTCGAAACTAAAGAAGCTACTTTGGTAGAAGCCAACAGATGTTTGTTTTGCTATGATGCTCCATGTACAAAGAGTTGTCCTACCAGCATCGATATTCCAAAATTTATCAAACAAATCACTACCGATAATATTAAAGGATCGGCTCATACTATTTTCCAATCCAATATTATGGGAGCAGGATGTAGTAAGGTTTGTCCAGTAGAAAAACTTTGTGAGGGTAGTTGTGTATATAATTTCATGGAAGAGACACCTGTTACTATAGCAAGACTACAGCGTTATTCTACCGAGAAAGCTATAGAAAAAAACTGGCAGTTGTTTAAACGAAAAGCATCTACAGGAAAGAAAGTAGCAATAGTGGGTGCTGGTCCTGCGGGATTAAGTTGTGCGCATGTTTTATCCCGCGAAGGAATAGATGTAACTATTTACGAGAAAGAAAGTAAAGCCGGTGGATTGATGACCTATGGTATTGCGGCTTATAAAGTAACACCTGAATTCTGTAAGAGCGAAGTAGATTATATTACTGGAATTGGTGGTATAGAAATAAAGTATAATCATGCTTTAGGACAGAATGTATCAATGGAAGAATTACAAAAAAACTATGATGCAGTATTCCTGGCAATGGGTGTTGGTCTGGCAAGAAAGATTGGTATTCCTGGAGAAGAACTGGAAGGAGTTGTTGATGCTATTGAATATATCTACCGTTTAAGAACCAATGAATATAATGCATTACCAGTAGGTGACAAGGTTGCTGTAATAGGTATGGGTATGACCGCAATAGATGCTGCTACTCAAGCTAAAAGATTGGGAGCAAAAGAAGTTACAATGGTATACAGAAGAAGCGAAGCTGAAAAGAGCTGTACACAACACGAGTTGGATATTGCCCGTCTGGATGGATGTGCAACAATATGGCTTGCTGCACCAAAAGAAATAGTCGGTAAAGATGGAAAAGTTACTGCTTTAGTTTGTGATGTAATGAAGCTTGGTGAGCCAGATAGTTTGGGTAAACCCGCACCGGTTGCTACTGGAGAAACTATTACACTTGATGTAGATATGGTGATAAAAGCTACGGGGCAGAAACCATTTGAAGAACTGGTAAATGCCAACAATGTTCAGAACAAATATGGTAAGATTACTATAGACAATAATGCTACCAATATCAAGGGAGTATTTGCAGGTGGCGATTGTGTAAACGGAGGTAAAGAAGTTGTAGATGCTGTACAAGCTGGTAAAGATGGAGCAAAAGCTATATTGAAATTTATTTTAAATGTTGAAGGTTAAATGTTGAATTATACATGAAAACAGAAAACAAAATACAGGATATGAGTTTCGACTTTGCCATTCAGATAATTGGCTTATATAAACTATTGACTGAACTAAAAGAGTTTGTATTATCAAAACAATTATTAAGATCAGCAACAAGTATTGGCGCAAATGTTGAAGAAGCAAATGCAGCACAATCAAAGAAAGAGTTTATTTCTAAAATGTCTATAGCATCTAAAGAAGCAAGGGAGACAAGATATTGGTTGCATTTATTAGACAAAAGTCAACTTGTAAAAATGGATTATTCTGTATTTCTTGTTAGTATTCAACATATCATAAACATTCTAACTAAAATTGTAAAAACAAGCCAAGAATCTTTGAATACAATTTGATAAATTATGAGTATTAAATGTTGAATGTATTTCATTCAAAATTCAACATTTAGCATTCAACATTATGTATTTGTTTTCATTTAACACTCAACATTCATCATTTAAAATAAAATAACATGGCAGATATAAGTGCAAATTTTTTAGGTATAAAATCTCCTAATCCATTCTGGTTGGCAAGTGCGCCACCTACTGATAAGCAAACAAATGTATTACGTGCTTTTGAAGCAGGTTGGGGTGGTGTAGTATGGAAGACTTTAGGTAGTCAGGTTAAGAACGTTTCTTCTCGTTATTCTGCCGTGGATTATCATGGCAGTAGGGTAATGGGATTTAATAATATTGAGCTGATAAGTGATCGTCCTTTAGATATTAATCTAAAGGAAATAAAAGAATGTATCAGACTATTTCCCGACAGAGCGATGGTAGTATCGTTGATGGCCGACAACAATAAGGAGAGCTGGCACGAATTGATTAAGAAAGTAGAAGATACCGGAGCCCATGGTTTTGAGCTGAACTTTGGTTGTCCGCATGGTATGACCGAAAGAGGTATGGGCGCTGCTGTTGGTCAGGATCCTCATATTGCTAAAATGGTAGTAGAATGGGTGATGGAAAAAGCAACTATTCCGGTGATTACCAAGCTTACACCAAATGTACACTCTGTGGTGCCTACCGGAAGAGCTGTGGTAGAAGCGGGCACAAATGGTCTGTCGTTAATTAATACAATTCAGTCTGTAACGGGTATAGATTTAGATACCTTGGTGCCTAATCCTTATGTAGCAGGTAAGTCGGTATTTGGTGGATATTGTGGCCCGGCAGTGAAGCCAATTGCTTTAAAGTTTCTTACTACTATTTCGCAGAATGAAGTTACCAGAAGAGTGCCTGTTTCGGGTATTGGTGGCGTAAGTACCTGGAAAGATGCTGTAGAGTTTATGTTGCGTGGTGCAAGTAATGTGCAGGTGTGTACTGCAGTGATGAAACATGGTTTTAGAATTATAGAAGACATGTGTGAGGGTATGAATAACTGGATGGATGAGAAAGGATATAAAACCATTTACGACTTTATTGGTAAAAGTGTAAACAACATTACCCATTGGGAAGATCTGGATATTAATTATCACCATATAGCAAAGATTAATCAGGATAATTGTATTCACTGCGGACTTTGTTATATAGCTTGCGAAGACACGTCTCATCAGGCTATTAATCTGGATTATGGAAACCCTTATAATAACTATTCTGTAAAAGATGACGACTGTGTAGGTTGTAACTTATGTAAGCTGGTTTGTCCGGTAGATAATTGTATTACCATGGAAGAAAAAAGAGTTGCTCCAGAGTATATGAACTGGATTGATTTTCAGAAAAAAGGAATGCCTTTGAATGATCATTAATACATAGTACTGAGTACTTGATAAAAGATATTAGACCTACAGAATACATTGTTTTATTAATAAAATATTTGTGATGAGAATAAATGCCAAACGATTAGAAGAACACTTTGAGGCGATGAGTCTTATTGGTAAAATTGGCGAAACAGGAACTTGCAGACCAACATTATCTCCAGAAGAAAAAGAGGGATTTGAAATTGCTGCCTCCTGGATGAAAGAAGCTGGTATGACCACCAGAATTGATGAACTTGGAAACCTGATTGGAAGAATAGAAGGTACCGATCCTACATTACCAGTATTGATGATGGGGTCTCACCTCGACTCTCAACCTTATGGCGGAAGATTTGATGGTGTCGCGGGCGTTCTTGCTGCTATTGAGGTAGCGGTAACACTTAAAGAACAGGGTATTGTTCCTAAAAGAAGTATCGATGTTATTTCTTTTGCGGATGAAGAGGGTTGGCGATTTAATAAGGGTCTGTTTGGTTCCAGAGGTATCTTAGGAAAACTGGAAGAAGGAGAACTGGAGCGCACTGATAAAGATGGAATTACCCGTAGAAAAGCATTGATAGACTTTGGTTGTAATCCTGATAATTTAGATGCGGCTATTTATCCTGCCAAGAGTATTTATTGTTTTCTGGAACTACATATTGAACAAGGTCCGGTATTGGATATTGGTGAAAAGCCAGTAGGTGTTGTAACAGGTATTTCTGGTCCGTTGTGGTGGACTGTAAAACTGAAAGGAATGGCCGGGCATGCGGGTTCTGTGCCAATGCCTTTACGCAAAGATGCGATGGTGGGTGCTGCAGAAATTGTTATTGCACTGAACGAGATAGCCAGTCAAAACCCGGCAAATCCAACAGTTGGTACGGTAGGTACTATGAAGGTGTTTCCTGATTCAAGAAATATTATTCCAGAAGAAGTTAGTTTTACAATAGACCTTAGAGATATCGATCTGGATAGAAGAAACCTATACGAACAACAGTTGAGAGATAGGATTGAAACTATTACTAATAAACATGGACTAACCTATACTATTTCTGAAGATACCAATAGTGCTCCTCGCTATTGTGCCGACTGGATAAAAGATATTATAAGAAGTGAGTGTGTGGCTAATAAAATAGAAGCACCAGAATTAATGAGCGGTCCGTTTCACGATGCTATGGCATTGTCTTATGCCTGTGATTATGGTATGATTTTTATTCGTTGTAAAGATGGTATCAGTCACAATCCTTTAGAATATTCTTCTTACGAAGATCTTGCTCTTGGTACAGAAGTGTTGTATGGAACTGTGCTGAAAATACTGGAGAAGTAATTCTTCCAATTATAATACTAAGATTGGCATAATAAAATAAATTGGGCATTGAATTTATTTTCAATGCCCGATTCTATTTAAAGTCATTTGTATTCTTATTACTCTAAAATTCACGCATCACGCTCTATTTCAAATTCTTCAAATCTGGGCTTATATCTGTCTTGCAAAATATGCTCTATTAATTCTCTAACCCTATCTCCTACTCTATCGTTTTCAAAACCATCCAGCGATTTCCAGTAAACGTTTAAAGGCTTTTGATATTGCGAGAAAAACTGCACCCATCGTATGGCGCTATCTTTTCCTTTTGCAGCATTATAATGCGATTTTATTCTACTCCAGATGGGTCTGCCAATACCTATATACAAACACTTGGAGCCATCGAAAATAGCATAGAGTCCATTTTGAAATTTATAGTCAGGAATATTATTTTTAATGTTAGCAATAATGTTTTGCTTGTCTTCATAAGCGGTAGCAAAATCAAGCTGAAAGCTGCTCCATTGCAGGATGTCGGCATCCTGTTCAAACTGTTGAATGATAGTAGCGGTAGATAAAAACATATATTAGCTATTCGTTCTTTTGGCCAGAATATTTTCTATTATCTGCTTCATATTATCTATATCTCCACCGATAGCTTCCTGACGTTGCAGTACAGCATACAATCCCTTTAAAGTATCTGTGGACATTGAGTTCAGATACGACTCATTGCTTATGTCTTCAGAGGGCTCTTTATACGCTACTATCTCTTTAATATTGATTACCGATCGGTTGAATTGTCTGGATAGTTCTGCAATTGCTTCCTCTTTGGTTCTGTCGGAACAATATACGTGATAGAGGCAGTTGATATCCCTTTCCTCATCTACCTCCTCTTCATCTTCCATGTAACCAGCCTCGCCAGTAGCATTTTGTTCGGGCTTTAAGCCCAAAAGCTCCAGTGCTTTCTCATGAGAAAAACCAAGTTGGATATATCCTTTATAAGCGGCACTACGCACAAAATCGTTGGCATCCTGATTATTCAACATGTCCATATTGTTATCACCCGAAAGTTGTTCAAACATAAAATTGATTATTTAATCCTTGTTTACAAATGTATATTAATAGGATATATCTAAAACAAATTGGATTCTTCATATTAATAAATGTTTCAATATTTGGAAACTTTTATATATTTGCAGAAATATAAAATTGCATTATTTCCAAACGAAATTTTTAGAAGAAGCAGAACAATTTGTTGCTGCACTCGATTCAAAAGCATTAAGAAAAGTCTTTTATAATATCGATCTTGCAGAGCAAACCAACGACCCAAGACTATTTAAAAAATTGCATAATGAAATATGGGAATTCAGAACACAATACAATGGTAACCAAATTAGACTTCTTGCGTTCTGGGATAAGACTGATGGAAAAGAAACTTTGGTTTTGGCAACACATGGATTTATAAAAAAGGTAGACAAAGTACCTTCAAACGAAATACAAAGAGCAGGAAGAATAAGAGAAAGATATTTTGAAGCAAAACAAAAAAAGAACAACAATGAAAAATAAAAAAATGAACTCCACTTCATTCGCAGAAATGAAGGACAAATATATCGGGAAGATTGGTACAATAGAACGAGACGAATACGAACATGAACTTCGTATGGATGTCTTAGGCAGAATGATAAAAGCAGCAAGACAAGAAAGAAACCTTACTCAGGAACAGCTTGGAGAACTTGTAGGTGTAAAGAAAGCACAGATTTCTAAACTTGAAAGTAGTGCAAATAGTGCTAGAATAGATACCATTATTAAAGTTTTTAAAGCACTAAAAGCAGAGATTAGCTTTCAGGTAAAAATAGAAGAACAATACTTGCAATTAGCATAGATTCTTCAACTTAAGATAATAAAACAAAAGCGGGCATTGAAATCAAATTCAATGCCCGCTTTTATAAATGTATTCATTCAAAACTTAACACTCAACATAAGTGTATTAAGCTCCTTCGTATCTCTTCTGCACTACTTCCCAGTTTACTACTTTCCACCAGTTGGTAATATAGTCCGGACGAAGATTATGATAACGTAAGTAGTATGCATGTTCCCAAACATCAAGGCCTAATAATGGAGTACCTTTTAGCTCGCTAATGTCCATTAAAGGATTATCCTGATTTGGTGTAGAACCTACTACCAGTTTATGATCTTTATCTACTATCAGCCACGCCCAGCCACTACCAAAACGGGATTTGCCTGCATCGGTAAACTTAGTTTTAAAGGCATCGAAAGATCCGAAGGTTTTTTCTATATCTTCCAGCAGTTTACCACTTGGTTTCTCGGTACCTTTTGGCGTCATTGATTGCCAGAATAATTCGTGGTTATAATGTCCACCGGCATTGTTGCGCAGCTTACCAGAGTACTTAGAAATTTTACCCAGCAATTCTTCCAGCTTCACTGCTCCTGTATCTACCTTTTCGGCCGCACAGGCTTCTGCCATATTCTTGGCATAAGTAGCAGCATGTTTGGTATAATGAATTTCCATAGTCATAGCATCGATTGCTACTTCCAGATCCTTATATCCATAAGGCAAAGGTTGCTGACTATAAGGAATAGCCGTAGTATGATTAACCGCAGCAAACCGCGATGCCATTGCCGGCAATATAGTTTGCGACAAACCTACAGCAAGAGTTGCCTTGCCTGCATTGGCTATAAATTTCCTTCTGCTTTGATGATTATCTTCCATAATAAATTCGTTTTTGAAGAACTCAAATATAGTGCAATAGAATAACAATATGGTTACAAGTTGCTGGTTGCCTGTTGCCTGTAACCAGAAACTAGCAACCTGTAACTAGAAATTTACTACACCCACCACGTTTCCTTACATTTGCAACCCTATTTAACTATAAATATTTTAGGATAATGGAACTGAGTAAGAACTTTAATCACACCGAAGCAGAGAATAAGTGGTACGAACATTGGCTACAGCATAAATATTTTAATAGCAAGCCAGATGGCAGAGAATCATTTACCGTGGTTATTCCGCCACCCAATGTAACGGGTGTATTGCACATGGGCCATTGTTTGAACAATACCATTCAGGATATATTGGTTCGCAGAGCCAGAGCACAGGGAAAAAATGCCTGCTGGGTTCCGGGCACCGATCATGCCAGTATTGCTACCGAAGCTAAAGTGGTGCACATGCTTCGCGAAAGAGGTATTACAAAATCGTCGTTAAGCAGAGACGAGTTTCTGAAATATGCCTGGGAATGGAAAGAGAAATATGGTGGCATTATTCTGCAACAGTTAAAGAAACTGGGCTGTAGTCTGGATTGGGATAGAACTTCTTTTACCATGGATGAAGATTATTACAAATCGGTAATAGAAATATTTATTCGTCTGTACAAAGATGGTATTATATACAGAGGCATGCGCATGGTAAACTGGGATCCGGAAGGATTGACAGCACTTAGCGACGAAGAAGTAATCTTTAAAGAAATTGACAGTAAACTTTACTACGTTAAATATCCTTTAGTAGAAGATAGCAGCAAGTTTATGATGGTGGCTACTACCCGTCCGGAAACTATTCTGGGTGATGTGGCTATCTGTTTAAACCCTAATGATGAGCGCTACAAAGCATGGATTGGTAAGGAAGTAATTGTACCTATCATCAACCGTAAAATACCTATCATAGCGGATGAATATGTAGATGCTGAATTTGGAACAGGGGCATTGAAAATTACGCCTGCACACGATAAGAATGATAACGAGATAGGCCGTAAACATAGCCTGAAAGCACTGAATACACTGGATGCTTCTGGTAAATTTACAGCAGAAGAACTGATGGCGGAAAACCCTTCTGAGTTAGTGCTGTCTTACAATGGAGTAGATCGTTTTGTACTACGTAAAAAGATAGTAGAAGACATTGCTGCATTGGGACAAATAGAAAAAATAGAAGACTATAAAGGTCAGGTAGGAACGAGCGAAAGAACTGGTGCGGTGATAGAATCAAGACTTTCTTTACAGTGGTTTATGGATATGAAAGGATTTATGCAAAAAAATCCTGAAGCCCTTTCCTCTGTAATGAATGATGAGATAAGATTCCATCCTGCAAAACTGAAGAATACTTACAATCACTGGTTAGAGAATATTAAAGACTGGTGTATCTCCCGTCAGCTTTGGTGGGGACAAAGAATACCTGCCTGGTACGATGAAAAGGGAAATGTATATGTAGCAAAAACCGCTGAAGAAGCAATTGCTCAATCTCACGACTCAGGACTCACGATTCACGATTTAAAACAAGACGAGGATGTACTGGATACCTGGTTCTCTTCCTGGTTGTGGCCAATAGAAGTATTTAAAGGAATCAGTAATCCTGATAACGAAGAAATTAATTACTACTACCCTACCACTACCTTGGTTACGGGTCAGGATATCATCTTCTTCTGGGTAGCCAGAATGATTATGGCAGGTTACGAGTTTAAACAACAGCTGCCTTTTACCGACGTTTATTTTACCGGAATGGTAAGAGATAAACAAGGCAGAAAGATGAGTAAACAATTGGGTAACAGCCCCGATCTGTTGGGCCTGATAGACACCTACGGAGCCGATGCGGTACGTTTTGGAATATTAATAGCCTCTCCTGCAGGAAACGATTTATTGTTTGATGAAAGCAGTCTGGAGCAAGGCAGAAACTTCAATAATAAAATATGGAATGCCCTGAAGCTGGTGAAGATGTGGGAAGGCAGACAGGTTGCAAGTTCCGGGTTACAGGATACTGGTAACCAGCAACTGGTAACTAGCAACTTTGCAATAGAGTGGTTTGAAAACAGATTGAACGAAGTTAAGATTGAAGTAGAAGGCTTAATGAAACAGTTCCAGTTGAGCGCTGCTTTAAAAGTAATATACAGTCTGGTTTGGGATGATTTCTGTAGCTGGTATCTGGAGTGGGTTAAGCCAGGGTTTGAGCAACCAATTGATGCCGCAGTTTATCGTAAAACAGTAGCCTTCTTTGATGAGTTATTATTAATACTTCATCCGTTTATTCCTTTCATAACAGAAGAAATATATCATCTGTTAAACAACAGAACGCAGGATCTTACAACTATTGTTAGTCAGGAGCCCGGTGCCGTAAATAAAGAGATTCTGGAACAAGGAAATGTGTTGAAAGAAGTGATTTCTACCATCCGTGATGCAAGGGTTAGAAATCAGATAAAACCAAAAGATTCTATTAAGCTGCATATTCAAACAGAGAATGCTGCTATCTATACCTCTATCAGTGCTATTCTTAGCAAACAGATAAACGCTGAAAGCATTGTATTTACTACAGAGAATGTAGCTAATACCATTGTGGTTGCTATAGAAAAAGATAAGTTCTTTATAGAATCAGAAAAGCAACTAGATACAGCTGCTTTGAAAGAAGAATTACTGAAAGATCTTGCGTATCAGCAAGGGTTCTTAGACAGTGTAATGAAGAAGCTGGGCAACGAACGTTTTGTAGCCAATGCTAAACCAGAAGTGGTAGCTATTGAGCAAAAGAAAAAAGACGATGCCGAGGCAAGAATCAGAACGATAGAAGAAAGTCTGGCAGCACTTTAATAACTGCCGTATAATAAAAAAGCCGTTGAGAATTTCTCAACGGCTTTTTTATTATAGTTGTCTTAAGTTTTATACGTCAATCTTAGCATATCTTGCATGAGACTCGATGAATTCTCTACGAGGTCCAACTTCATCACCCATCAACATGCTGAATACTCTATCAGCTTCAGCAGCGCTTTCAATGGTTACTTGTTTTAATATTCTTCTTTGCGGATCCATTGTAGTTTCCCACAGCTGATCTGCGTTCATTTCTCCAAGACCTTTGTAACGTTGAATACCTACAGTATCTTCTTTTCCACCCCCCAGTTTTTCTACCCAGTCTTTACGTTGTTCTTCAGAATAAGCATATTCTTGTTTGTTACCTTTTTTAACCAGGTATAAAGGAGGTTGAGCAAGATATACATAACCAAGATCTACCAACTCTTTCATATAACGGAAGATGAAGGTAAGAATCAGTGTAGCAATGTGGGAACCATCCACATCGGCATCGGTCATAATAATTAACTTGTGATAACGTATTTTAGAAACGTTCAAAGCTTTAAGGTCATCAGGTGTTCCAATAGTTACACCCATTGCAGTGAAGATATTACGTATTTCCTCGTTCTCGTAAATCTTATGTTCCATAGCTTTTTCCACGTTCAGAATCTTACCACGTAATGGTAGGATAGCTTGAAAGCTACGCTCTCTTCCTTGTTTTGCAGTACCACCGGCACTATCCCCTTCCACGAGGTATAGTTCACATTTTTCAGGATCTCTTTCGCTACAATCAGCCAGTTTACCAGGCAAACCACCACCGCTTAATACGGTTTTACGTTGTACCAGTTCTCTTGCTTTCTTGGCAGCAACTCTCGCTTGTGCTGCTAAAACTATTTTAGAAATTACATTCTTAGCTTCTCTTGGATTTTCTTCCAGATAAATCAACAAAGCTTTAGAAACAGTAGTCTGAACAATACCGCTAACCTCACTGTTACCCAGTTTGGTTTTTGTTTGTCCTTCAAATTGAGGCTCAGGAACTTTCACAGAAATAATAGCACTTAAGCCTTCTCTGAAATCATCACCTTCTACCTCTACTTTTGCTCTTTCAAACAAGCCTTCTTTATCACCATATCCTTTGAATACACGGGTAATAGCGGTTCTAAAACCAGCTACGTGTGTACCACCTTCAATAGTATTGATATTGTTTACGTAAGAGAAAATGTGTTCTTTGTAATCATCGCTATAGCTCATTGCTACTTCTACAGCTACATTGTTTGCTTCGTCGTAACCTTCGAAATACAATGTTTTTCCAATCAATGGAACACGATTACTGGTTTGATCCAGCATTTCTACAAACTCTACTATTCCACCTTCACTATAAAACTCTTTGGAATAAGTAGTACCATCTTCGTTGATTTCTCTAAAATCGTTCAGTACAATTCTGATTCTACGATTCAGGTAAGATAATTCTCTAAGTCTTCCTTCCAGAATTTCTTTTTGGAAAACGGTCACCTGCATAATAGAATCATCAGGCCAGAAATGAACTCTTGTTCCTGTTTCATCAGAGGTGCCAATTTCCCTAACACTATATTGAGGAGCACCCTTTTTATATTCCTGTTCAAATATCTTTCCTTCACGCTTTACAGTTACCTGCATTAATTTACTCAATGCATTTACGCAACTTACCCCTACTCCATGTAAACCACCGGAAACTTTGTAGGTGTTTTTATCAAACTTACCTCCAGCGTGCAATACAGTCATAACCACCTCTAATGCACTACGTTTTTCTTTAGTGTGCATTGCGGTAGGTATACCACGACCATCATCTTGTACGCTAACAGAATTGTCTGTGTGAATATCTACAATGATGTTTTTACACCATCCCTGAAGGGCTTCATCTATAGAGTTATCAACTACTTCATATACTAAGTGGTGTAAACCTTTAACGCCAATATCACCAATGTACATTGCAGGTCTTTTTCTTACGGCTTCCAGTCCTTCTAAAACCTGAATACTATCGGCACCATAATCCCTGTTTTCTTCGGCAAACTGATCCAATTCTTCGTTGTTCATATATTATTAAATAATCCCAGAAATAAACTTCTCTTAAAGAGGGGGTAAAGATAAAGGAAAACACGCTTTCTTTAAGCTGTTTTTAGGTTAAAACAAGATTTGTGGGAAAAGATTATGATAATAAAAAAAAAGAGCCGTGAATAGTCACAGCTCTTAATCAATAAAATTTATGTTTTAACGCAGATTATTCAGCCTCTGCTACTACTTCTCTAACTTCTGGAATCATTCTTTTCATCATGCCCTCAATACCCGATTTAAGGGTAATCATAGAGGAAGGACATCCGCTGCAACTTCCTTGCAACATAAGGGTTACAGTGCCATTGTCGTAGTTTTTGAATTGTATAGCACCACCATCCATTTCTACGGCAGGCTTTACATAGCTTTCCAACAATTCTTTTACTCTTTTTACAACGTCATCATCATCAGCGCTGGCAACATTGCTCGATTCTTGTTTAACTTTTGCAGCTTCTTCTTCATTAACCACTACACCGCCCGCTTCAAGGTATTCCTTTAAAAAGATCTTGATTGTAGGAATTACGTCCTGCCAGTCATCGGTATCAGATGTTTTGGTAAGGGTAATAAAATTGCTTGCTATAAATACGCTTTTGATAAAAGGAAAGCAGAAAAGCTCTTTAGCTAAAGGGGATGGTCCTGCCTGACTTTCGTCTTGAAAATCAATGCTTTTTCCAGGATACAATAATTTGTTTGCTACAAATTTCATTGTTTCTGGATTGGGAGTCATTTCGGTATAAATGCTGATTACCGGATTACCTGTCTTGATCATAACTTTTATATTAAATCCTTTAAAAGAAAAGCAAATGTAACGACTGTAATGGGTAAACAGGTAACGGAAGGTTAAAATGACTTTTATGTGAAGTTAAAATTCCTTATATCGGAATTTACAAAGCTGTACTTTTACGGTTGTTTATGGCAATTATGAATACGGAAAAAGAGAAACTTAGAATAGATAAATACCTGTGGTCGATACGTGTTTTTAAAAGCAGAAGTATTGCATCGGAGGCTTGCGAAAAAGGGAGAGTAAAACTAAATGGGTTAGCGGTAAAAGCGTCTAAGGGGGTAAATGTTGGTGAACAATATGAAATAAGAACCGAGGCTAAAAACTGGGTTTTAAAAGTAACAGCGCTACTTCATACAAGAGTTCAGTATAGCGAAGCAGTTAAATTCTATGAAGATTTTACTCCTCCTGAAGACAAAGACCTGATGCCGTATCAATCGGAATCTTTCTATACCGGAAAAAGATTAAGTAAGGTAGGAAGACCCACCAAAAAAGAAAGAAGAAATATAGAAGGCTTTATGGAAGATGATGAAGCTACTCCAGATCTACCTTAACATAAAACAGGATTGTGCAGCAGTATAATTGCACAATCCTGTTTATATAAAGTTGATTACTGACTAATCTGCACAATCTGAGATTGAACGGTTTTACCTTCAAGGTCAATTAGTTGCAAAAGATAAGAACCAGTAGGAATATGTTTATTGATGTTTAGAGAAGCAGTTTGATTATTACCCAGAAAAACATCTTTGCGGATAATCTCTTTACCCACCATATCACTTATTCTTGCTGTATATTTTCCCTCTATTAATAAACTATTTTGTATATACAAAAGATCCTTAACTGGATTAGGATATACAACAACAGAACCAATACCCGTAACTTTCAAAGCAATTACATTACTATAACTGAACGAACCATTGTTGTTCATTATTTTTAAACGATAGTACCATACACCATTTCTATCTGGATGATCGGTATAACCATACATTTTATTACCAGACTGATCATTTGCAGCCACAAAACCAATTGGGGTAAACAGTTCAGCATTTGTACTACTTTCTATTGTATAACCTTTCATGTTTGTTTCTTCGGCTACAGTCCAGTTCAATCTTACTTTTTTATCAGTTAATTCTCCCGAAAAATTAATCAGCTTGACAGGTAAAGGATTACTTACCCATGCAGGTATTGTACCATCGTACCAGCCATCTCCACAATGAGTAAGATTAACAGTTTGAGGGGATGAGTTATTATTAAAAATAAGACTTGTACAAGTGTCACCTGTTATCGTGTACTTATACCATCCATTTGTTTCGCTGGTCATAGCAACGCCTGGCCATGCATCTGTTGCGGTAGCAGGTACCGATGCCCAGTAATATAAATACGGTGGCTTACTAGTCCAGGAAGTAGCAGGTTTTAAATGTAAGGTCATACTGTTTACAGCATTGGCTGTTACTACAATAGTTTGTCTTACTGTATCCCTGTTATTATTCTGATCCTGTACAATTACATTCATATAATATGTACCCGGTTTTCTATAGGTTTCTGTTGCCTTACCATTCAAACCGCTTTGCAGATAAGTAGAATCACCAAAGTTCCAGAAGTAACCTAAAACAGTACAGCCCGAAGAAGCGGTTGCATCAAAATTAACGGTCAATGGGGCTGATCCTGTTACAGGTGTAGCAGTTAATCGTCCTATTGGTGCATTCACGTCTGGGATATAAGTAAGTGGCGTATTTAAATCGAAATAAGTGGTGGTTGTTATATTGGTAAGGTTAGCTGTTTGCTTTCCATTACCATCATTAAATATAACATTTACACTGCTTACTCCGCTGAATTTATATACCCACCAGTCGCCACCGGGACAGACCTGTGTAGCGTTGATGCCTGGCCAGCTTACTGTAGTAGCAGCGCCTGCTGGTACCACACTCCAGTAATATATCTTTATAGGAGTTGCCCATGTTGCTGGCCTTTTAAAATATACCCACATATCAGGTATCTGACTAAAGGTGAAGCGCTGACTATCCACTGTACTGATTCTTCCTTGTGCATCTTCTCCAATATATTTCAAAGTTGTTGCGTTTGGTCCCAGTTGCACCTGAGTAGTATATACTGTAGATGAAGTAGTTGGGATACTGCCATCGGTGGTATAGAATATCTGAGCAGGAGGTCTTGGCGAAGAAGCAACAAGACTCACGTTTACATTACCTGCAGGAAAATTACCAGAAGTTGGATTAGCAGTTACTACCGGAGGAGGAATATTAAATGTATACGTATTACTTGCTACAGGAGAAACCTGATTATTAGAGTCAACAGATATTGCTTTAACAGTTGTTGCAACAGTTATGCCAATCTGACTTCCATTATACAAAGTAGAAGAAGTGGTTGGCGTAGAACCATCGGTGGTATAATAAATTTTATAAGGAGGTTTTGTACCATTACCACCGCAGGAAATAGTGCAGGCAAAAGAATTATAATAGTTACCAGCTGCAGGTGAGATTGTTGTTGTAGGTTTGGGCAAAACAAAAGTGTAACTCTGTCCTTCCATAGCGCTAACATTTCCGTTAGCATCTACAGCAATTGCTTTTACAACGGTTGCCGTACTCACACTAAAAGCAGCGGTATATTTTGTAGAAGAAGTGGTTGGCGTGCTACCATCGGTAGTATAATAAATAGAACTGGCGCCTGTACCGCCTGTTGTGCTCATACTAACCGTTATAGGGTTGTAATAATTATTACTTACCGGACTAATGGTTAAATCAGGAGGAACTACACTACAGCCAGTTACACATGGTTCAAAATATCCTAATCCACTTCCACCAATCATTCCTGGTCCATTCAATACATAAATACCTGCTGAGTTGGATTGAACTGTAAATGCAAGACTACCATTGGTAACAGTAGCTACTCTACCTGTTACAGCATCTTTATAGGTACCATTAGGTACGGTAAAATTAAAACTTGCATTTCCATCTTTTGCAAGTCCAACCGCTACTACCTGTGAGTTTAAGGTGCGAGTGTAACCAATCCCATTTCCAGGATAATTTCCACCCCAGTTCCAACTACCTCCTTGCAATGCGGGTATTGCTCTTCTGATAGCATTTAGTTTTTTAAAGTGCTTATAAAGCTTCGTGTTCTGCGCGTTGGCAAACTCATTTCCATAGTAAGCCCTTCCGGTAAGGTCAAGGCTTTTTTGAACACCACTTGCATCATGAATATCGCAAAATATACCTCTTTGAAACTGTTCTTCTGTACCGTAATAAACGCATGGAATTCCGCGCCAGGTAAACATAAAGTTCATACAGGAAGCCAGGTTTTCAGGAGAGCCACTATAGCGCATATTCCAGTCGTTGTTGGGACCAAAATCGTGGTTATCCAACCATGTTACTAATAGCGATGGATCAGAATATAAATTATCATAGCGGGCAGCATCTGTTACACCGCTAAAAGCCCCTCCATTTTCGAAAGTATTATGAAAAGTTGCTTCCCCATAAAAATCCAGAACACCTAAACCAGAAGGTGTAGAAGCATTGGTAGCCCCTCGCCAGGTATACCAGTGTGGATTCAATTCTTCTACAGAATGTAAATCAAACCTTTTCTGTGCTACTTCACCAAAGATGAACAAGTTAGGATTCAATGCTTTAAAACGATCGGACAAAGCGAATATGTCCCCTTTATTCATATGTTTCCAGGTGTCCCATCTAAAGGCATCTACTCCCATATTGATAAACGTAGCATAAGCATTGTACATATAATCCTGCACCGCTTTACTACCGGTATTTAAATCGGGACAATCATCACTTACTGCACGCTGATAACAGTTGGTGGTATCATCCCAACCCTGTACAAAACCATTACCACTATGGTGAAAATAAGCAGAGTCAGATGTATTAATAAACGACTCTGTACAAGGCCAGTTCCATGCCGCTAAATTCTGATTATAAGGGGCAGGCATCTTTGCCAAATTAGCCCTGCTCCAAATTCTTCCATCATCAGGATTCGGCGTAATGCCATCATAATCCCAGTTTGGGTTTGGCAGCAACGTATTGCCTGCAAGATTCTTTCCCCAGACCTTTGTTGGATCGTTATTGTACTTTAGTTCAGCTACTCCTTTTATTCCGTATCGACCACTATGATTGGTAACAATATCCAATACCAGCTTCATCCCTTTTGCATGTACAGCATTGATTAAGTCCTGAAAAGTAGCACCCGGACTTTCTAATCTTGGATCTACTTTGGTAAAGTCCCATGCATGATATCCATGATAATCCAAAGGACTACGATTTTGAACAACCGGTGTAATCCAGATGGCTGTAAATCCCATACCTTTTATATAATCCAGCTTTTGAATTAATCCTTTAAAGTCCCCTCGCCAGGATACATCTTTAGGGTCGGTCATATTCGGATTGCTCACTCCTGGTATATAACTACACCATTCTGTAGGCGCATTGTTGGTACTGTCGCCATCAAAAAAACGGGAAGTAATCAGGAAATAAATAGTTTCTTTTCTGAAATCAACTTGTGCAAACACTTGTGTAGAGAGGGTTACAACAAGAAGCAGGGATAATAAATATCGCTTCATAACAAACAATTTGCTACAAAGTACAGTGATTTTTAACAATGTGTATAGTTTACACTATTAAATTTTCCAATAAATATTAAACAGGAATAAAAACATGACAATAGTCATTGAAAATATAAGGTTCAATACTATAATGTACTCAACATAAGCAATTCTTTAATTTTGATGTAATACTCCTTTTCTCCTTTCTCTGCGACGATGTATTCAATTCACCAATTCGTTAATCCGCAATCAAATAATCCCCCCTCCAACTGTAAAATAATTGCTATAAATAAATCAACTATTGTTTTACGCTTACAGCTTCTTACATTTGAAATCTTTATTGATAGATTATAATGAATAGAACCTTTTTATTAATACTACTATTGTCGGCTTTTGTTGCCGCTACCGTCTCTTGCAAAAAGACCGGAACCATTACCGACAAAAACGCCTCTGTATTAACTTCAGTAGACTCCTTGCATTTCGATACCGTATTTACTACCACAGGGTCCGTTACGCAGTATGTAAAGATCTTTAACAACAACGATCAAAATCTGGTGCTTAGCAATGTAGAACTAATGGGTGGCAAGTCGTCTGTTTTTAGTATGAACTTAGATGGTTTGGCGGGCACCTCTTTCTCTAATATAGAAATTGCACCCAATGATAGTGTTTATGTTTTTGTAAAAGTGAGCATTGATGCTAATAATAAACAGTTACCCTTTATAGTACAGGATAGTATACGTTTTAGCTTTAATGGCAATACCCGCTTTATTCAGCTGGACGCTTATGGAAGAAACGCCATTTATCTGCGCAATAAAATAATAGCGAAGGATACTACCTTCAACGATTCTTTGCCGATAGTAGTATTGGGAGGGTTGTATGTATTACCCAACGTTACCTTAAATTTAAATAAAGGAACTTCTTTATACTTTCATGCCGATGCTGCTCCTCAGATATTTGGAACTTTAATTGCTAAAGGAGATAGTAATAACAGGGTTAGCTTTTTATGCGATCGTCTGGATATACCTTATAGCAAATACCCGGGAAGCTGGCCAGGCATCTATTTTAACGACTCCAGTAAAAACAATGTACTGACGTTTACCAATATTAAAAACGCCTATCAGGGTGTGATAGTTACCAAGTCTTCAGATCCTGCTAAACTCACCTTGAACCAATGTATTATTGATAATATTTCTGCCGAAGGAATCCTTGCTACCAATAGTTCGGTAAAGGCTACCAATTGTTTGATTAGTAATTGTGGTACCAATGTTTCGATTCAGCAGGGGGGCAATTATGTTTTTAATCAATGTACTATTGCTACTTACGATAACGACTATGTATCGCACAAAATACCGGTAGTGAGTATCAGTGATAATGATGGTACAACCCCTTACCAATTAAAGTGTACGTTTAATAATAGTATTATTTATGGATCGGGCGGACTGGTAGAAAACGAAATAGGGGTAAGCCAGAAAGGGTCTAATTTAAGTCTTAGTTTCAACAATGTTTATTACAAACAAAAGAAGTTTACCAATGCCAATATTGTCTTTGCCGCTTCAGCAGAGTTTGGTGGTTCTACTCCTGCTTTTGCTTCTATAGACCTTAGTAATCATATTTACGACTTTCATATACAGGATTCTTCTGTTTGTAAGGGTAAAGGCAACGCTACATACTCTGTAAACATCGATCTGGATGGTAAAACAAGAACCACTCCTTACGACATTGGTTGCTACAACCACTAAATGTCATTTTTTTATTGGATTGCTTTACCCACCTTTGCACTTCAAAATTTAATAGATTATATATGAGCAAGAAAACTATGTTGATTATCATGGACGGATGGGGTCTTGGAAAAGACAAACATTCCGAT
>CAIVPM010000474.1 GCA_903907815.1 uncultured Chitinophagaceae bacterium
ACTGATTAAACTGGTTGATTTAGATACTGCTGCATTCAATAAAATAATGGATGCTTTTGGCTTACCTAAAAATACAGATGCGGAGAAAACTGCCAGATCAGAAGCAATACAATCGGCTACAAAATATGCTATTGAAGTTCCTTTTAAAGCAATGGAAGTAACCTATAAAAGTATCGAAGTAATAAAAGCGATGGCAGAGATTGGTAATCCAAATTCTATCAGCGATGCAGGTGTTGCTGCTTTATGTGCTACAACGGCTATCAGAGGAGCATTTTTAAATGTTCGAATCAATGCTTCTGGATATAAAGACAAAACATTTACGGAAAGTATTATCAGTCAGGGAGCGACTATAGAATTGCAAGCTATTGCTCTGGAAGCAGAAATTATGAAGACTGTTATGAGCAAGATTTAAGCTTATAAGATGATTGTAAATTGATAATTGACAATGGAATAATAATAATCAGAATGATTAATACTTTAGGCTAAATGCAATTACAAAATGTGTTTGTTTTTAACCTGAGTATAAGTTTCTTTTTACTTTTTACTTTGATTTACATAATTGCCCTGGCAGAGGGAGATATATTCATTTCTTCAAACTGTCCTTCCAGATATTTATAGTACGCTGTAATAGCAATCATTCCAGCATTATCAGTACAATATTCAAAGGGTGGAATAAAGGTCTTCCATCCTTTCTTTTCTCCTGTTTCGGTGAGTGCTTTTCTTAATCCTTTATTGGCACTAACACCACCTGCAAGACAAATTTGTTGTATGCCGGTTTGTTTCACCGCTTTATCAAGTTTCTTAAGTAGTATTTGAATTATGGTATACTGAATAGAAGCACATAAATCATCCATATTAGCAGCAATAAATTCAGGGGTTTGTTTCTGTAGAAAATACAGAACAGAAGTCTTTAGCCCACTAAATGAAAAGTCGAGTCCTGCAATCTGCGGTTGAGCAAAAGTAAATGCCAGAGGATTTCCATTTGCTGCATGTTTATCTATTAAAGGGCCACCCGGATAAGGTAACCCTAACATTTTGGCAGACTTATCAAATGCCTCTCCAGCTGCATCGTCAATTGTTTGTCCAATAATTTCAAGATTCAAAGGAGAATGCGCCAGCACAATTTGTGTATGTCCACCACTGACCGTTATACATAAAAAAGGAAAAGTAGGTATGTCCTCTCCTATCAGATTGGCTAATACATGTGCCTGCATATGATGTACTGCTATCAATGGTTTATTGATTGCAAGCGCTATAGATTTGGCGTATTGTGCTCCCACTAATAAACTACCAATTAAACCTGGTGCTTGTGTAAATGCAACCGCATCTAAGTCGATTAAAGCAATATTTGCGGTAGCTAATGCATCCTGAACTACCGGTACAATATTCTGCATGTGTGCTCTGCTTGCCAGTTCTGGTACTACCCCACCATACTTTTCATGAACTGCCTGTGTTGCAATGATATTGGAAAGTATTTTACCGTCTTTGCAAATGGAAGCCGAGGTTTCGTCGCAGGATGATTCTATAGCTAATAATGTGATGCTCATTGTATGTTTTTATTACTATTCGTGAGTTTCGTGAAATACATCGTGAATCGAGATATTAACGACTACCTCACGACTCACAATACTCACGAAGTATTTTCACGATGTATTTTATTATCCTAACAGTTCTCTTTCTATTTCTTCCATCTGTACAATATCCCATGCTTCACTTTCTGTAGGTGTTATGGAATATTCAAGTGATTCAGAAAACTCAATCATTTGATTTTGTATACTATCCCTCAAATTACACAATACAAAAGATGCCTGATTATTATAAAATAACTGTTGCAGTTCTGCAATATTTTCTATAGAACTATCATTAATTTCCTCCACAAGAGAAAAATCCAGGATAACATTTTTTACAGGTTCAGTCAGTTTTTGTTCACAAAACTCTCTTAAATAGACTGACATTGTGTCAATAAATTGTATTTCTTCAATTCTTATTACACAAAATTTTTCTTTGGTATCAACTTTGAAGTTCATTGCTTATGTTTGAAACGTTTTAAGATTAACTTTTGTCAAATATATATTTGTTCATACATTGAAAACTATTTTTTATGGATAATAATTTTTCTACACAGGTAAAAGAGGTAATCTCTTTTAGCCGGGAAGAAGCCATCAGACTAGGGAACGATTTTATAGGTACAGAACACCTTTTACTCGGACTGATAAGAGATGGAGAAAATCTTGCCTTGAAGGTTTTACTCAACCTTCAGGTAGATTTAGCAGAGCTTAGAAAAGAAATTGAATTGGCTATCAGGGATAAAAGTGGTAAAGCTGTCGTAAACTTAAATAGTTTACCCCTTACCAAGCAAGCAGAAAAAGTAATAAGAGTTACTGTGCTGGAAGCAAAATCATTAAAGAGTCCTGTGGTGGAAACAGAGCACCTTTTACTGAGTATTCTAAAGAACAAAGACAATATTGCTACCCAGATTTTAAATCAGTTTGATATTGATTACGATAGTTTCCGCAATGAACTTGGTGTAACCAGTAACAATGCATCACAGATGCCTAAGAGCGATTTCTCTGATGAGAATGAAGATGATTTTGACGAAGAAAAACAACGTTCAGGATTCCAGCAAAAACCTGGTAGTAAACCTTCTGGTAATGTAAAGAGTAAAACCCCTGTACTGGATAATTTTGGTAGAGATATTACCAAGATTGCAGAGCAAGGTAACCTTGATCCAATTGTAGGTAGAGAAGAAGAAATTGAAAGAGTTTCTCAGATTCTTTCCAGAAGAAAAAAGAACAACCCTATCTTGATAGGTGAACCAGGTGTAGGTAAAACCGCTATTGTAGAAGGACTTGCACTTAGAATTATTCAAAGAAATGTAAGTCGGGTATTGTTCGATAAACGAGTTATATCTCTTGATCTTGCTGCATTGGTTGCCGGTACAAAATACCGTGGACAGTTCGAAGAAAGAATGAAAGCTATCATGAGCGAGCTGGAGAAAAACAGAGATGTGATTCTTTTTATAGATGAAATACATACAATTGTTGGTGCAGGTGGTGCAAGTGGATCGCTGGATGCATCTAATATATTTAAACCAGCTTTAGCAAGAGGTGAACTGCAATGCATTGGAGCATCTACCTTAGATGAGTATCGTCAGTTTATAGAAAAAGATGGTGCCCTCGACCGTCGTTTTCAAAAGGTATTGATCGAACCACCTAGTGTAGATGAGACGATTGAAATTCTGACTAACATTAAAAATAAGTACGAAGATTTTCATAGTGTAGTATACGATGAACAAGCTATTGAAGCTTGTGTAAAACTAAGTGATCGTTACATGACGGACAGACTACTTCCAGACAAGGCTATTGATGTTTTGGATGAAGTAGGTGCAAGAGTACATTTAAAGAATATCAATGTTCCTGAAGACATTCTTTCACTGGAAAAGAAAATAGAAGAAATTAAACAGGAAAAGAATAAAGTAGTAAAGAGTCAGCGTTTCGAAGAAGCTGCTTCTTTACGTGATACCGAAAAACGTTTGGGCGAAGAACTGGAAAAAGCGAAGAATACCTGGGAAGAAGATAGCAAGTATAAACGCTACCCTATTTCCGAAGAACATATTGCCGAAGTAATCAGTATGATGACGGGTATTCCGGTGAAGAGAATGGTAGAAGCGGAAACAGTTAAGTTGCGCAGAATGGCCGAAGACATGCAGGAAATGGTAATTGGTCAGAAAGAAGCTATTTCTAAAGTAGTAAAAGCAATTCAACGTAACAGAGTAGGATTAAAAGATCCTAAGAAACCAATAGGAACTTTTATTTTCCTTGGGCCTACTGGTGTGGGTAAAACAGAGTTAGCACGTTCTCTTGCAAAATATTTATTCGATTCAGAAGATGCGCTTATCCGCATCGATATGAGTGAATACATGGAGAAATTTACAGTAACCCGATTAGTGGGTGCGCCTCCAGGATATGTTGGGTATGAAGAAGGTGGACAGCTTACCGAAAAGGTTCGTCGTAAACCTTACAGTGTAATTCTATTGGATGAAATAGAAAAAGCACACCCGGATATTTACAATATCTTATTACAGGTATTGGACGATGGTCAGCTTACAGATGGTTTGGGAAGGAAAATCAACTTCAAAAACACGTTGATTATTATGACCTCTAATATTGGGGTACGTCAATTAAAAGAGTTTGGAGATGGTGTAGGATTCGCTACTGCTGCAAGAATGCAGAATGCAGATGAGAACAACAAAGCGGTAATAGAAAAAGCATTGAAGAGAACCTTCTCCCCAGAGTTTCTAAACCGTATCGATGATGTAATTATCTTCAATTCTCTTACTAAAGATGATATCTTCCTTATCATTGATATTCTGATGAAAGGAGTTATGAAGAGACTGAATACTTTAGGATTCAATCTTGAATTATCCAAAGAAGCAAAAGACTTTATTGCCGATAAAGGTTACGATGTACAGTTTGGAGCAAGACCATTACACCGCTCTATACAGAAGCATCTCGAAGATCCATTGGCAGAAGAAATACTGGGTTTAAATATCAAACAAGGCGATACCTTAATTGCTACATTAGATAAAGAAGAAGGCAAGCTGAAGTTCGAAATAAAGCATCAGTCCGAAGAGGAAGAAGCTACTCAGAAATAATCATTTATACAGCAGCCACTTGTTAATTACAGGTGGCTGCTATTTTTTATAATATAGGTACATGAAGAAGAACATTGCTTTGGTTACAGGAGGATACAGTGGAGAATCTGTAATCAGTTATAAAAGCGCAGAGACCGTTTCTGCCAACATCGACAGGAATATTTACAATGTTTTCTATATAGATATCAATCCCGAAGGATGGTTTTATATAGATAATGATGCCAGTAAAATTGCCGTAAATAAAACAGACTTCTCCGTAGCAGTTAATAATAGTATCATTCATTTCGATGCAGTATTAATGTGTCTGCATGGTACTCCCGGAGAAGATGGAAAACTACAAGGCTATTTCGATATGCTGCATATCCCCTACTCTACCTGTAGTGCTGCAACATCTGCCCTTACTTTCAACAAAAGATATACCGTGGCCGTAGCTGCATTTGCTGGTATAAACGTAGCAAAGAGTGTGCATCTTTTTAAAGAAGAAGCTTACAATGTTACCCATGTATTGCAACAGCTTAGCTTACCTGTTTTTGTAAAACCAAACAATGGTGGCAGCAGTATTGGCATGAGTAAAGTTATAGAAGCTACCGAACTGGAAGCCGCTATACAGAAGGCTTTCAAGGAAGATAATCAGGTATTAATCGAAGAGTTTATCAGTGGTAGAGAGTTTACTATTGGGGTTTATAAATCAGAAGGTAAAATCATTGCACTTCCTATGACCGAGATTATTACGCAGAAAGATTTCTTCGATTATGAAGCAAAGTACCTGGGTATGAGCGAAGAAATTACCCCTGCAAATGCCAGTCCGCTTATGGCAGAACAGATAGCTAACACAGCTAAAAAGGCCTATCAGGTATTTAATTGCAATGGAGTGGTTCGTATCGATTTCATTTACAACGAAGCTATTCAACAGCCTTTTATGCTGGAAATTAATACCGTGCCGGGGCAGAGCAGTGCCAGTATTATTCCACAGCAGGTAAAAGCAGCGGGCATGACGCTTACTGCCTTTTATTCCAGTCTGATAGAAGCCTGTTTTCAATAATCAAAAAGCTACGGCGACCAATACTTTATACTGTTATTTTTGCTGAACAAATAAATAAAACGAACTGAGTGTTTAAGTTTCTAACTACAAAACCGCTTTGGGTAAACATACTAACCGCTGTTGCGCTGGTAATGTTTCTGATATTATCATTCTTTGGTTTACTCAACTGGATTACCGATCATGGTCACTACGAAAAAGTACCCGCAGTGGTAGGCAAGAATGCCGATGCTGCCCGTCTGGAACTTCAATCAAAAGGTTTTACCGTAGAAGTGACCGATTCTTTATACGACCCAAATGCTCCCAAGCTTTCTGTGCTTAAACAGGCACCAGAATCCGATGCACAGGTAAAACATGGTCGTACCATTTTCCTTACCGTAAACAGAGCACAGGCTCCCCTTATTGATATGCCAAACCTGGTGGGTTTCTCTATCAGAAGTGCTTCTATGTACCTTACCAGTATCGGTCTTAAACTGGGCGATACTACCTATCGTCCCGATATTGCCCGCAATAGTGTAATAGCGCAATTATATAATGGTAGCGATATTAAACCGGGCGTTAAAATACCATTGGGAAGTACCATTAGTTTTGTTTTAGGTAGTGGTGTGGGCGATAGCGAAATGGTGGTGCCACCAGTAATTGGTTTATCCTATGCAGCAGCAAAGGCTTTATTAACCAACAAAAACATTGGTATGTCCAATCCGGTATTTACCGATGGTAATATAAAAGATACCCTGGCAGCATTTATTGTAAAGCAGAATCCGGAACCATTTACCGAAACTACTCCAGGTACTAAAGTGCCTAATAAAATTAAGCCTGGACAAATCATGGATCTATGGTTGGGTAGTCAGCCCCCTGCAGTAGATACTACTAAGAATACATTGCCCTAAATCAAATTATTAATTCATAATTATAAAAGGATGAAAACTATTAACTACGAAACTTTAAAACCAAGGCTCGATGCTGGTGAAGATATTAAACTAATAGATGTAAGAGAACCTGCCGAACATGCCGAATACAATATTGGAGGCACCTTACTTCCTTTAGGAAAAGTGCAGACCATGCAGATAGAAGATATCGAAGACTTCCGAAACAACGAAGTAGTGGTGTATTGCCGAAGTGGTCGCAGAAGTATGAATGCAGTTATTGTACTGGAACAACTGGGCTTTACCAATGTAGCCAACCTGGAAGGTGGAATGCTGGAATGGCAGGAGAAAGCAAGTAAATGAGAATTGTAATTCAAAGAGTATCTGAGGCTTCTGTAACGGTAGACAATGCTATTACTGGAGCAATTGCTGCTGGGCTTTTAGTCCTGGTTGGTATCGAAGATGCCGATACAGACGAAGATATTCAATGGATTAGCAAGAAGATAGTTCAGCTTCGGATTTTTAATGATGCCGATGGCGTAATGAATAATAGTGTGCAGGATATAGCAGGCGATATTTTACTTGTTAGTCAGTTTACCTTGCATGCTGCTACTAAAAAAGGAAACCGTCCCTCCTATATAAAAGCCAGTAAAGGCGATATTGCAATTCCTATTTACGAAAGCCTGAAAAAGCAACTAGAGCAAGATCTTGGCAAGCCTATACACTCAGGCATCTTTGGAGCAGATATGCAAGTAAGTCTGCTGAATGATGGCCCGGTTACGATAATTATAGACTCTAAGAATAAGGAGTTTTAGTAAATAGTTTTCAACCCAGAATTTGGGTATCATTCTAATTATTTAAAGGTTATGCCGAGTTGGAGTTATATCTAAAAATTGAATGAGGTTATAAATAATAGTTTTCCAAGTGTGTGTATTTTATACCAATTAAAATGTGTTGAGTTTCCGAACATATGAGATTTTTTTCCGAAGACATATGTTGAGTTTCCAAACATGTGAGATTTCCTTCCGAAGACTTATGTAGGGTTTCCGGACATATGAGATAAATGCCCGAAGACATGTATTGAGTTTCCTAACCTATCAGTTATTTTTCCGAAGACCTATAATAAGTGCCCGGACATATGAGATAATTGTCCGAAGGTATCTGTTTCATGCCCTAGTGTATGAGACATTAGCCCGAAGAAATATTCATAGTTTCCGAGGGTATGAAATAAAAGCCCGAAGGAATTAGATTTTTTAGAATTAAGAATTAATAATTAAGAAGCTGTTTGATTCCAATATAATGGGGCTATTAGGACATTTTTTTTATTTAAAAAATATAAATGAGTCGTATTGATATTTTGATTCTCTTTGCATAAGATAACCAAGAATTGAGTGCTATCCTGTTGAGATAAATATCTGTTAGATTATTACTCTTATCGTTTCATACTCTTTATTTCTTTTTTCTTCTTGTATCTTGATGAAAGTGACTTGACTTTCTCATTACCTACTTTACAAGC
>CAIVPM010000475.1 GCA_903907815.1 uncultured Chitinophagaceae bacterium
ACTTCTAATTTGGGTAGTCTTATTAGTGGTTCCATTTATTTGTAATAATGGACTATTTCCTGTTCCACTAGCTAAGTTTGGTCCATTATAGTTAGCATTCCATGCAGCATCAAAATCTCTTCCGTTAACGATTGACCCGACAGGCATCCCAGTGTATTTTGCAGTAGAATCGGTTTGATAAACTGGCATCCAGGGAGCCATTTCACGTAGAGCCTCATCTATTTGAATAGGAACATAATAAGTTTCTTCATATGAAGGAGTAAGTCCAAAATCCAGCGTTACTTTAGGGGTTACTTTAGCAGTAAACCCAACTCTCATCCCTAGTTTTTTATGATTATTACCTATCACAACTCCATCATCCAACATACCATTGAGAGATAAATAATATTTAAACTGAGCAGTTCCTCCACTCCCACTTACTTGGAAGTTTGTGAAATTAGCTTGGTGAAAAATTGCGTCTTGTGGAGTTGAATGTGCATCAAAAACCTCGGCTTGTGTAATTTGTCCTCCAGCTATTGCAGACGCAGGTAATACGCCTCCGTTTTGGTTCATTACATATTGTTTCCACTGTTGAAGACTTGAAAATGGAATTCTTCTATATACATTCTTGTTACCTGTACTAATGTTAAAAGATAACTTTCCCGTTCCGGCCTTTCCTCCTTTTGTAGTGATAAGAATTACCCCATTTCCACCTCGGCTACCATAAATGGCCGCAGAAGCAGCATCTTTTAGTACTTCAATACTTTCTACATCATTCATATCAATTGCTGATAAATCCACTGGTGATGGATACCCGTCTATAACAATCAACGGTTGTGTACCTGCAGTAATAGAGGTAGCTCCACGTATTTGTATAGTAGGAGCAGCTCCTGCCTGAGCATCCGTAGTAGTAATATTAACTCCAGCTAGTTTACCCTGCAATGCAAGATCAGCACGAGATACAGGAATCTGACCAAGATTATCATTTACTACTTTAGTAACTGAACCCGTAAGATGAGACTTTTTCCTTGTTCCATACCCTATAACTACAATTTCCTGAGATTCCACTGGCGAAAACTTCATGATTATTTGAATATTTTCACTCTTGTTTACTCTCAGTTCTTGTTTTTCAAACCCTACAGATGTAAACTCTATTGTTTGTCCTTTATATGCTTGTATAGTAAATGTACCATCTGCTTTGGAGGCAATCCCAGTTTTGTTCCCTTTGATTGATACACTAACTCCAGCTAATAAAACACCTCCCTCAGATGAACTGATTGTTCCTGAAATAGTAATACGTTCATTCTCCTGAGCATTAATTGTACCCGACAAAAAACATAACATAATTAGACATAAGTAAAGAAATACTTTTTTCATAAACATTTTTATTTCAATATGGCATTATTGTATAGAACTACATACGGTCCTTTAAATTCAATTGTATTATCACTAATTTTAATAGTATGCTTTAAGTTTTGTTCATAACTATTGGCAACCTGTATTATAGTAAGTTTTTTATTGTTTATAATTATTTCAACAATTAAATACCCATCTTTATTTTCATCGAGATTTATATTTTTTATTGATGAATAAGATTCAGTTGAAATTTCATTTATAGGATTAAACCCCCCATGCGCTTCTATTACATTTACAAACGTTTTATTAGTACCAGCTCTTCTGATAATATACGATGGATCTCTTCTTAAATTAAAATTAGGATCATTAGCCCCTATCCTGGTAAAATACAATGAAGTAGAATCATCTGTTAATGAAGAAACAGTATAAAATGTATTATTATTTAAAAAAGTAAATTGACTTAATGGATAAGCCGCTTTAGCCTCCGCTTCTTTCCATAAAAACTGATACCCATTCTTAGTACCTAAAGTTGTTTGATTAGTAGTATAACTTTTATACTTTGTATTAATGCTCATTAAGGTTCCTAAATAATTAAAAGGCAAATCATACTGATGATATCGATCCGATTTAACTTTAAATAAATCTACAATAACTGGCTTTGAATGGTCAGGTAACTGTATCATATAAATAGTTCTGAACATATTTACGGCAGCATAAGCTTTATCGTCCATAGCACTTACAACTTGTACAGATTTATTATCAATACTACTAAATATTTTATTAGAATGGTATAGATCACCTATAGCTTCATCTCCATTAAAATGACTTGTTTCGTCTACTGTAATAGTATTATGAGCAATAGATTGCTGAGCATACAATTTTGTTTCAGGCAAGTATCGTCCTCCCCATTTTTGTTCTATATTAATGTATCTCGCAGCACCATAATCTTGTAAAATTTCACTGCCATTATCATATAGATTAATATTCAATTTATCAAAATGACCATGAGCCATACCTTGCGAAGAATACTTATAAATTAATGAAGTAAGATGATTACCCTTACCACACCTTAATACACTTACACCACCCTCATCGCCTTTAGTCCCATCAGTATATTCAACAGATTTATATGGAAAATATTTATCAATATTTTTATTAGAAAGTATAGCTTCCGCAAGTCCAATACCACCCTTCGTTAATGTTACCCTTCCTTGCTGATTAGCTACAGTTAATAATCCATCATCTTTACCAAATACCTTCCAGGCAATATCTACAGCCTCTACTACTTCATTGCTAACAAATGTCTTCTCTTTCAGCGCATCATTATAACTATAAAAAGCACCATTTATATTAGTTTGCTGCAAGGCTCCTAACAAAGCTTTTTGTAGTATGTTATTTCTATATTGAAATATCTTTAGCTCAGGTTGAGAATTATCTAATGCATTTGCAAATACATAAAAAGGAAGGATAGCATACCTTGTATAATAAGGCCCTTCATTGTAATATCCATCAGGAGAAAATAGCCCATTAAGTTGCGCAAAAAATCCGGCTTTCCCATCTTTCTCAGTACCCTTCAATGCAATATCAATATACTCCTTATTGTCAGTCGCAATCCCTGCTATACCTATACCTGCACATGCCCATACTGCATGATTATGAATAAGATTAACCCAACCTTTTAAATCATGTGTAATAAAATCAACCTCAGGTTTAAAGGCTCCAGCTGCTATGGTATTTCTTTCTGTCGGAGTAAGATAATCATGTATACAATCAAAGGCCAGCCCAGCATATACCAACCAGTTTGCATCGTTTAAAGCTTGCCAGAATAAATGACCAGGATAAGCACTCGTAGCCTCAGGATGATTTTTTAAAGTTGGATTCAACACAGCATATTTCAACAACATATTCTTCACCAATAATGCATATTGATCATTACCGGTTAGTTGATATAATATGCTACTATTAAACATTAAAATATAATTGGCTTTATGTTTATCATGCGTATAGCCACCAGCAGGATCTTTTGGAAATGGAACGTCAATCGATTTACCAATCCATTCATCCACACTTAATTTCATTTCGTTAAAGGACTGGGATAATAAAGGATATTTTGAAATACTATTTTTAACCTCGGCAACTTCTCCCTTTGTATAAAAACATATAGGATGCTGCGCAAACAGCA
>CAIVPM010000476.1 GCA_903907815.1 uncultured Chitinophagaceae bacterium
AAAAGAAGAACTTATTTCTTCGATGTAGTTTCTACTAAAAACATGGATTACTATTTAGTTATTACTGAAAGTAAGAAGAGATTGGATGGAAATGGCTTCGAACGTCATAAAATTTATCTGTACAAAGAAGACTTCAATAAGTTTCTGAAGGGATTGAATGAAACTGTTGATTATATAAAGACAGAATTGATGCCTGACTTTAATTTCGAATCATTTGATTATGATGATGAAGTAGTAGTTGCATCAGATGTTGTTAATGAAACTACTGAAGAACCAATAGCACCTACTATACAAGTAGTTGTTGAAGAACCGAAGATTGAGCCTATTAAACCTGATGACAGCTTACCGAATACGCATCATGAGGAAGTAGATAAATGGTAATTCTATAAAAAATTAATACTGAATCCGTTTCAAAGTTTTGAAACGGATTTTTTATTTTGTTTATTCGCATACTAATTGATTGTATATGGCTATAAGAATTTTTATTACTGGAGGTACTTTTGACAAAGAATATAATGAACTGAATGGTCAGCTGTTTTTTAAAGATACACACCTTCATGAAATGCTTAAACTGGGCAGATGTAGAGTGGATACCGATATTCGTACTCTAATGATGATAGATAGTCTGGAAATGACCGAGGAAGACAGAGCCCTTATTGTACAGCAATGTATTAAGAGCGAAGAAGATAAAATAGTAATTACACACGGTACCGACACAATGGTAGAAACTGCAGTGGTGTTAGCTAAAACTAATATCAATAAAACAATCATCATTACTGGCGCTATGATTCCTTATAAGTTTGGAAGTAGTGATGGATTATTTAATCTGGGAAGTGCATTAGCTTTTGCTCAGACACTACCTGTTGGAGTTTACATAGCTATGAATGGAAAATACTTTAACTGGGATAATGTAAGAAAGAACAGGCAGACCGCCCAGTTTGAAGAGCTTAATTAATTAGGCCTTACCGGACTTCCAGACCAGCTTGTATCTGGTGATAATACTTCTCCTTTCATAATCAGAGAAAGTGCATCAATCTTTACATCATTTCCTATGGCAGTATCATACAGAATAATACTTCTGGCACCAATACTGCAGCGATCTCCAATATTTACTTTCCCTACTTTCATTACTCTATCCTCAAACAAGTGTGTTTGAGGACCACAGTCTTCGTTCAATGCAGTATCATCGCCAATGCTAACCATGTCGTACTCTGTAATATCAGTAGTATTCATCCATACTCTTTTACCTATTTTAGTTCCGAACAAACGCAATGCCATAGGAAGAAAAGCTGTACCACATAAGAAGTCTAAAAGAAAAGGAACACATAAAGCTTCATAGGTAGAAGTAATGCCTTCACTACGCCATACTTTGTTAGTCCACATTGGTTTTTGTTCTTCTTTAAATTTACCTATTACAATCCATTTTAAAAGCACTGTAATTAATAGTATTGGCATTCCAACAAAACCCAGATAATAAAAAGGAATTAATAATGCTTTTAACCAATTACTACTATTATAATTTACAATAAGATCATGGCCATAAGCGATTAGAAAAATACTACAAATAATGATGACCGTTTCTGGCAATATAATTCTAATAAACTCTACTGTAGCTCTGGCAAGTTTAGTCCTTTTATTAGGGGCAATTGTCAGTTCTTTTGGATATGGATTACTCTCTTGTCTTTGAGGCAAAGCAATTGCTGGCGAACCAAACCAATCGGCATGAACTTTACTTAATTGTTCTACAGTAGGTGGAGTTGAAAGTACCCCTATTAATATGTTGGAAGGTAGATTGTATCCCTGAGGAATTAAAGCACTATTACCAACAAAACTATTGTTCTGAATAGTCGTATTATCCAAGATTAATCTTTGTGCTCTTACATCAGCTTCTCCCAGTGTAACTGCATCTGCAACAAATGCTTCGTCACCAATAGTTAATAAAGGATGGGTAACACTACTAGCGGTGGAAATTTCGGTATTCTTCCCTACTTTAGCCCCTAGTAATCTATAATATCTTGCTACAAAAACCGTTGCATATATGGGATGCATTACAATAAGGCTTAAAGCCATAAACTGATCGGCCAGCCATTTTCTAACGTACTTTAATGAATATATAGAGTAGGTACCGGGTTTAATATTGATATTTAAAAGTCTGGTAAAGACAATCGTTTCTATTGCAAAAAGCAACATATATAATGTAGCTAAAGCCGGTATAGAAATCACATAATTAAAGTTATAATCAGCAGCTGCATTATCCATCATATTGATAACAACGATGATAGGTAACAATGGAATTAAAACAAAAACAGGAAAAATAAACAGCAAAAAAGTAAATATCATTTTGTATCTCCAAACCTTGCTATCAGAGACTTTATCTGGCATTGGTATTTCATTGATACTCTTCGTTTCTTTTAACTGAGCAGGGCTACCATACCATACCTCTCCCGATTTAATTCTACCTCCTACATTAAGATGGCTAAGGTCTTGCAATTCACCATAATCTTCTATTACTGTATCGCCACTTATTACCGCACTACTACCAATATAAGCATGCTCTCCAATATATATGGAACGGAGTTTTAGTAGTCCATCTTCTACTACTGCATTATTTAAAACAACCTGAGAACTCAGACTAGCATCACTACTTATAGTAACTAAATCTTCAGCCCCAATAGTAAGATTACTTAATTGTGCATCCGAAGCAACTTTAGCCCCAAACATTCTTAATAATAAAGGATATAAAGGCGTTCCATTAATGAATTGTGTAGGTATTATTTTTTGTAATGTGCATACAAACCACCATCTAAAATAATAGCTTCCCCAAAGTGGATAATCGCCTTCTTTATACTTCCCAATAATTAACCATTTAAGTAGAATGACTAATGGAATAAATATTGGAAGAAGGCAACAATAAAATATAATGGCAGCCCCTATTCCCCATAAATAACTTTCGTATTCTTCTTTATAAGTATAGTAGGAAACAAAAGGGCCAAAAAGCTGAACTGCATATAATCCATAAATAAATAGTAACGAAAAGGCTTGCGCTATTGAACATAGGTAATAGCGGGTTGTAGAGATTGGATTAAACTTAGTTTTTTCTTTTGGTTTAGTATTGGCATTTTTATTCCATTCTATTGCTAACTGTTGTAAAGGGCGATGTATGTATATATCTTTTAACGATGCATATGGCACTCGCCCTTCCCTCCTTAATCTGGAAACAAAGCCTGCCGCTAATAAAGAGTGTCCTCCCAAATCGGTAAAAAAGTCGCTGGATAAAGTAATTATTTTTCCCCTAAATGTTTTATGTAATACTGCCAGCATTCTATCTTCCAGTGAAGCATTCATATCAATTGCTTCTGCTTCAGTTTCTTTAATTACCTGATGAAAAGATACAGGTAATGGCAAGTCTTTTCTATTGATTTTACCACTGGACATTCGAGGGAATTCTGTAAGGGCAACAATGGTTTCAGGCACCATGTATGATGGCAATACTTTAGAAAGTTCATTTCTTATCAAACTCTCCTCTTCACAAACTGCATCTTCAGCTATCACATATCCTATTAAATGATCATCCCCATTTAAATCTTTTTTTACAGCTACAACAGCTGCAGTAACATTCGGCAAACTTTGTAATTTAACCTCTATTTCTCCTAGTTCTATTCTATATCCCCTTAGCTTTATCTGATCATCAAATCGACCCTGAAAATCTATACTGCCATCTTCACGAATAATTGCAGCATCACCAGAAAAGTAGATAGTATCTCCTGGCAATTCTTTCAGATGATCTGGTTTACGAATAAACTTCTTCTGAGTTAATTCTGGCAGGCCAACATAACCTCTTGAAACACCTGGTCCGGTGATAACTAATTCTCCTCTTTCTCCTATTGGTAAGAGGTTTAGTTGTTCATCTAAAATAGCAATGTTATAATTTGGTAAAGGATGACCAATTGAAAGGAAATCTCCGGGCTTTAAATCAACCATTGTAGCAGTAACAGTGGTTTCTGTTGGACCATAACTATTGATAAATCTTCTACCAGGTTTTGCCCATTTATTAATAACCTGAGGAGTGCATGCTTCTCCACCTGAATTGATCAACCTAAGTAATGGTATGTCATCTTCCATCACAGCAAGTAAACTTGGCACTGCATGTAAAATGGTAATCTTTTCTTTATTTAATAATTCGCTTAATTCATCAATAGCTTTAGATGTAGTATTATCGGCAACCCACAATGTTGCACCCGCAAAATAACTAATCCAGGTTTCTTCACACCACATATCAAAAGATACAGAGAAGCCCTGAAATACTTTATCATTGGAATTTATTATGAGTACAGAATTTTCTGCACGAATAAAGTGACAAATGTTTCTATGAGAAATAGCAATCCCTTTTGGCTTACCGGTACTGCCAGAAGTATATAAAACATAAGCATCATTATCGGGCAAAAGACCTTGATTTGCTATTTGTATATTCTCCTCTTTAGGAATAGGAACAACTGTTATAATTTCTGCTTTAGTATTTAAATTATCGTTACTAAAACAGGCTATTGCATTTACTTCTTCTAAAACAGTCTCCGCTCTTTCTGCAGGCATTTCTCTATCAATAGGAACATAAGCAGCACCAGACTTTATGATACCTAATATTGCAGCATGCAATGCTAAGCCTCGTGGTATCCATACACCTACATATTTACCAGGGCCTATACCCTTTTGAATAAGGTCTGTAGCAATTGCATTTGCCCAGTTATTCAACTGCGCATAAGTGATATGTTGTTGATGAAAAATTAAGGCTACTTTATTTGGATATTCATTTACTGTATGTTGAAATAAATCTGCAAGGGTCTCTTCCCTTTTCAGATCTTCTCTAATCTCTCCTGTAAGAAGACTTTTAACCAGACCTACAAGAGTAACATTATTCATAAATGGCGATAAGATAGTGCTTTGACTATTGTGAAAGTTTTGAGTTTAACAGCAACCCTTACAAAAGTAAATGCATAAGTTGATACGTAATTATACTTTAATTAGATTTGTATACTAATAAATTAATTTAACTGCTTTTTATGGTAAATATCTTCTTTTCAGAGCATAAAATACTGATGACTGAAGAGTTGTTAATTTCTAAAACGAATTCGTTTCCCGAACCTATAAAATGTGCTATACAAGATTATAAAAGCATACAAGATCAATTAGCCCGAGGTATTGGCAAGTTGATGCTAGATGAATACTTAGAGCAAATAAATGATAGCAATCTTTGTTTACGCAATCTCACCTATAATGCCTATGGCAAACCTATTATCCCAGGTATTTATTTCTCCATTTCTCATACAGAAAACATTACCCTTTTAGCCGCTTCTTCTATTAATGAATGTAGTATAGAT
>CAIVPM010000477.1 GCA_903907815.1 uncultured Chitinophagaceae bacterium
AATTTCTTTAAATCTTCTTTAGAAATAGAAACTTTATCATTATTCACCACACTGGTAATGGAATAGGAGGAAGGATTGTCGATAGTTTCATTATAAAAATGATCTTTAGTTATACAGCCTATTAATTTTTTGTCGGGATTAAAATAGAACGACAGTGGTTTTTGCAGACTATCATTATTAACCATAATATTTCTACCTAAAGAAGTATTGCAATGTTTTACTTTGCACATGGCAGCAACGGTAGGCATAATATCTATCTGTGAAACAGGCTTGCTTATTTGTTGTGGCTTTAGCAATTTAGGTGCATAAAACAACAATGGTACATGTGTTGAGGTAAGCATCTGGTTTGTCCAGCTATCGGGAAACATATATCCTGCATTTCCGGGAATGCCATGGTCGCCCACAAATACAAAGATTGTATTATTAAAATAAGCCTCTTTACTGGCTGCTTCCATAAATTTCTTAAAGCAATAATCGGTATAACGGAACGCATTTAATTCATCCAGTTCTGAAAAACCAAATTTCTGTAACGAATCGCTGGACGTTTTAACTAAAGGAAATTCTGCTTTATCTTCCGCAGGAATAGTATATGGACGATGGTTGTCTGCTGTTTGTAATACTGCGAAAAATGGTTTCTTTTCTTTGGCCAATGCCTTATTAGCTCCCAACAACATATTTTTATCACTTACTCCCCACACATCTATTTTAGTAGCTTCGTAATCGTCCTGTTCGTATAAATGCAGATTGCTGATGTTGTTGGTTAATAAGCCTCTGATATTAGCCCAGGAAGTACTACCGCCAATAAAATAATATTTCTCGTAATTATCAAAATCATTAATAATAAGATGCTGATTTACGGCACTTGGATTACGACTGGCAGTCTTTGTGTTTTCCACATCCGGAATACCAGTAAGCGTAGCCCATACACCTCTTGCTGTACCATAAGTAGGCGTAAAGCATCTATTGAAAAATACACCATCCTTACACAATGTATTAAAGAATGGAGTAGTGTTTAATGGATTGCCATACATAGAACTTTTATAAGCACTAAAAGATTCACATATAACCACAATCACGTTGGGTTGACTGGTGTTGGAATCGGCAAAGCAGCGTTTGTAATTTAAAGCTTCCGTTTTTAAGTTTAGGTAGTCTGATATTATAGGAAAACTGCTTTTGGTTTTAGCTATATCACACCCCGATTTTCTAAATTGTAGTGTACTGAAGAACGACTGAAATGGGTTGAGTGCAAGATTGGCAGCATAATCGTTATTCAAAGAAAACGCATCGCTCCAGCGTAATGGATATTGCCCAATTCTACCAAATATTGCTAAAGCTAATACCAGTAATAAAGCAATAGAACAGCTGGTTTGAGCCTTTTTATTGCGGATATATTTCTTATCTGCAATAGCTGCATAAGTCTTGCTAACAAAAAGAATAATAAGTAAGAATGATACCAGGATAGTGCATAAAATAAGCACTACGTGATAAGATTGCCATACCATACTCATAGATATGGAAGCATCGTCAAGGTAATTAAGCAGGCTTGCATTTAAACGTTGCGATAAGTAAGCGTAATTGGCGAAATCAATAGCATAAAAAAAACATAGCATTAAAGAAACCGCGCCCCATAAGATAAAAGAGAGTGTTTTTCCAGCTTTAGTTTCAAAGGGATGAATAGGTTTAATAAAGGAAATTATTAAAAACAATAGTGCTAATATTCCTACCATTTTTGCATCGAAGCGAAATCCAAGAAAGAATATTTGTGCCAGTCCGGTATGGGGCAAATATTGCTTAATCATGGTTTGCCATAACATTAATCTTAGGGCCGTCATGATGATCAGGAAAAAGAAACTGTTATATAAAAGCCATCTGGCGAAACGAGGAATTTGCATAATGTTTAAAAATCAAAAGTAAGAATAAAATTCTCTGCTGTATTTTGCAGCTTTAAATTTAACCATGCTTAACACAATTAGTGCTATACATATCATGCTTTTATCTATCTGGTCATCATTGGATAATCTGGATAAATCCATGTTTAAACTTTTCAATGGCAGACTAACCAATGATGTTTTTGATAAAATTGCTCCTTGGTGGAGAGAGCAAAGTACCTGGTATCCGCTATATATCTCCTTACTATTGTATGTAATTTTAAAGATGAAGAAAAGCGCCTGGAAATGGGTTGTAGCCTTTATTCTTACCATCGCTATTTCTGATATTATAAGTAGTCAGATTTTAAAAGATTTAATAGGAAGAATAAGACCATGTAGCGAACCATCTCTGGTTGGGTATTGCAAGCTGTTGATAAACAGATGTCCTACCAGTGGTAGCTTTACC
>CAIVPM010000478.1 GCA_903907815.1 uncultured Chitinophagaceae bacterium
AAAGGAGGTTTAGGTATAAATAAAATAATTAGAAAAGTTCAAAAATAATTTTTGTTTTGGGAAGATAATGGTTTAAAAAGTTTAAGGTTTAATACAAATACATTGATTGAAATTTATTAGTGTCTAGTAGTTTTAAATGTGAAAAATGTACTGCTTCCAATTTAGTTTTTAGAACATAGAGCCAGCTTTCATGCAATAAGTTGTGTATTTGAAATGATTAGCAGAAAATGAGATAGCTACAGAGTTGGACACTTTAAAGGAAAGAAGCTACCGGTTAATAAATACAAAAAAACAACTATTTTTACATAAACAAACTGGTTAGGATGAAAATATCATTTTTAGGACAGGGTTTTGAAAGTAGCTCGACTGATGCAATTGGTAATTATTTAATACATTATTTAAATCAGCAAGAATTTCATTCATTTACTGGAATTTCTGCATTTGCAAGTGAAGCTGGAATTTATGGGTTGTCAGCCTATATTCAAACTGCAAAGAGTTATTTTCAAAACTTATCCTTAATTGTAGGGATTGATCAAGATGGCACATCTAAGGAAGCTTTGGAGGAAATTCTAAATTTAGATATTAACAGCTATATATTTTATCAGAATGAATCCCCAATTTTTCATCCAAAAATATATCTGTTTGAAGGTAACAAAGAAATAAAAATAATAATAGGTTCTTCAAATCTTACCGGAAGAGGTTTATTTAGAAATGTTGAAAGCTCTCTTCTAATTGAATTTGAAACCAATGATAAGGAGGGATTAGTATTATTGAATAGTTTGAAATTATATTATCATACACTCTTTGATTTTTCAGATCCGAATCTTTTTAAAATAAGTCAGTTTGTAATAGATGATTTCAAAGCAAAAGGAATAATTCCTGACGAAAGTGATAGAAAGAAGTTTTATAGCAATAAAAAATCTACTACAGTTTCATCTTCAACACCCAACTCCAATAATATATTAATTCCAACCAGAGCAACTGCTACTACGCCAGAATACTTTTCAGTTAAACCAAAGCCGAGAGGAACAGGAGGTATAGTTCAACAACCGATAATAGTATCAATACCCGTTTCTTCTCAACAAACAATTGTAACACAACCTATAACAACACAGCAATTAACAAGGAATTTGGTATGGCAGAAACTTTCATTAAGCAGAAGTGATGCGCAGTTTGTACCTGCCGGTACAAATGGTACAGGAAATTTGAAACTTTCACAATCATCTTATAGACATAATGGGGTCTTAATAAATCATAATATTTATTTTAGAAATCAATTATTTCAAAATTTAAGTTGGGCAAAAACAAAATCAAATAGTTCTTCCTACGAAGAAACGATTTGCAACTTTGATATTACAATTTTAGGTACTTCGTATGGCACTCAACCTATTAAGTTAAGTTATGACCCTATAAGAATTTCAAATCAAGCAAATACACCTTCATGGCTACATTGGGGGAATAACCTTATGACTATTCTCCAACAAATTAATGTTACAGGACGAACTTTAAATCTTTATCAATCAGGTGCAAATTTTGCAATTGAAATAGTTTAACAAAAATTTCCTAAAATAATTAGCATTTTAATTATATAATTCGAATTACTCTCTTATATTTGGACTGAATTTGTCCAAAATGAAAGTAGAAAAAACATTCGGAGATACAGTTAAAAAGCTTCGTGAGGAAAAAAGTCTTCCATTGCGTGAGGTAGCAGAAGCATTGAAAATAGATACTTCAATGTTAGGTAAAATTGAAAAAAATAACCGCAAACCAACTAAACAATTAATTGAAAGATTTGCTTCATTTTTTAATGTTAGTGATAAAGATTTAACTATATCGTTTCTTAGTGACACAATTGCTTATCAGGTAATGGAAGAGGAGGATTTTTCTAATGAAGTATTCAAAGTTGCAGAGGAAAAAGTAAAGTATTTAAAAACAAAAAAGTCACTTAACAAATGAAATTAATAACAGAAGCGTCAGCAGAAAAATTAAGAGGTGGTTTTTACACACCTGAAGCAATTGCAGAATTTGTTTTGCGATGGGGAATTAATGGTAGTTCAGACTTTGATATACTTGAACCAAGTTGCGGAGATGGCGTTTTTTTGGAACAAATTGAAAAATATAATCTAAAATACAAATCAATTACAGCAATTGAGTATGATGAAGAGGAAGCCGCTAAGGCAGATAAAATAAATTTGAAAAATAAGCAAATTATAAATGCTGATTTTCATACATATTGCAATAATACATTACAACGCTTTGACTTAATTGTAGGTAATCCACCATATATAAGGTTTCAATTTTTTGATAAACAGCAACAAGCTGAAGCTGGAGACATTTTTATAAAAGCTGGATTAACCTATTCAAAACTTACAAATGCTTGGGTTTCATTTGTAGTGGGCTCTTCACTACTATTAAAAGAAAAAGGTGGCAGAATTGGTTTTGTTTTACCAGCTGAGGTATTACAAGTTTCATATGCATTGCAATTACGAAATTTTCTTGCACATTTCTATAATAAAATTAACATTATATCTTTTGAAAAATTGGTGTTTCCAGATATTCAACAAGAAGTGGTATTACTGCTTTGTGAAAAGAACGAAACTAAAAATCATAACATTGAACATATTGAATTAAGAGATGCAAGTGACTTGCAAAAATTAGATGTTGGTGTATTAAAAAGCCCAAAAAAGAAAATTGACTTTAAATCTAATAAATGGACCTTCTATTTTTTAGAGCAAGATGAAATTGATTTTTTAGAAAATATTGCAGTAAAGCGTAAAATTCCAACTCTTGGAGATTTTGCAAATGTTGAAGTTGGAATAACTACTGGTTCAAATGATTTTTTTACTGTTCCATTGACAACAGTTGAAGAGTATAATTTACAAGATTATGCAAGGCCAATGGTTGGTAGAAGCGTTCAGGTTAACAGCGTAATTTTTACTGAAAAAGATTGGGAGAAAAACAAATTTTCAAAGGCAAAAGCACATCTATTAGTTTTTCCAGAAAGCAAAAAGTTGAATAAAAAGAACGGAGCAGTTAAATATATTGCTCATGGAGAAAATTTGGGAATTCACAAAGGGTACAAGACAGGAATTCGTAATGATTGGTTTGTAGTTCCTTCACTTAAAATTTCAGAAGCATTATTTATTAGACGAAATAACCTTTATCCAAGATTAATCATTAATGAAGCAGGAGCTTACACAACAGATACAATGCACCGTGTTTTTGTGAATGCAGATACTGATATAAAAGCTTTTACCGCAAGTTATTACAACTCTCTATCATTAGCATTTACAGAGGTTTCAGGACGAAGCCATGGAGGAGGGGTTTTAGAATTAATGCCAAATGAAGCTGAAAAAGTATTACTTCCTTATCACGGGGATAACTCTTTATTACTTCCTGAAATTGACAAACTAATTCGTGATAAAACAAATATTGACGATGTTTTAAAAATAACAAATCAAATAATTTTAAATGAACACTTTGGGTTGACACAAAAAGAAATTAAATTAGCAAATAATATTTGGAAAAAATTATCATCAAGACGACTAAATAGAGGAAAGTAAAATAATAAGAAACCATATACAGTTTAATAATATTTACATAATTGCTTTTCTATAGAAACAGGTATTTACTTTTTTTGAATGCCTTAAATAAATTTATTACCTTTTTCAAATACAAAACATGGTGTCTAAACCAAATTAGATGTCTTTGCGTTAGTGCCAGCAGGGAATACCCTTTTTTTGCTGCGCCTACCCAATTTAATGAAGGAGCAAAATGCAGCGCATCAAAAAAAGGTAGGAAGAGCTGGAACGGCCGCTTGCGGAACGCCCAAAATAAAGTAAAAAGTAAAAAGTAAAAAACAAAAAGTAAAAAAATACAGGGGCAAAAACTAATCGTTAAGAGCAAAATGGCGATTGGAAAGATTAATTGTTGGATAAACTTTAGGTTTGAAATAGCGTTTTGCACATACCACAAACATCAATAGCATTTTAAACATACTTTTGCCGCCACTGTTATAATTACGTAATGTCGGCAAACCAATCTATCAGCATCAAAGATTCTATTAAAGATTATTTTATTCTCACCAAGTTCACCTTGAGCTTTACGGTGGTATTTTCTTGTGTAATCTGTTACTTACTGGCGCCCAATATTGTATTGGATAGCTCCTCTATTAAAAATGTTTTCTTACTGTTTATTGCAGGTATGTTTGTTACCGGCAGTGCCAATGCTATTAATCAGGCGGTAGAAAAAGATACCGATGTACAAATGAAACGTACGGCCAACCGTCCGGTGGCTGCAGGCAGAATGACCGCACAACATGCTCTGGCTTTTGCAGCCGTTATTGGCTTTTTAGGTACCATCATGATGTGGTATTTCTTCAACTTCACCTCTGCGCTTATTTCTTTATTCAGCTTGTTCTTATATGCCTATATCTATACGCCGCTTAAGAAAAAGAACTCAATAGCCGTATTCATTGGTGGATTTCCTGGAGCACTTCCCTGCCTTATAGGATGGGTGGCTGCTACCAACGTTTTTAATCCATGGGGTACCATTACCGTACACGAAACTACGTTCTCCAACTTGTCGGGATGGTCCTTGTTCCTATTGCAGTTTGTATGGCAGTTCCCTCACTTCTGGGCTATTGCTTGGGTGGCGCACAACGATTATTCCAGAGTAGGTTTTAAATTATTGCCTTCCGATAAAGGTCCTACCAAATACACGGCTATTCAAACTATAATGTACAGCGTATTGCTGATTCCTATTGGTTTTTTACCATCTCACTACCATATTACTGGTCATGTGAGTATGTGGATTATACTGGTAGGTAACCTGTTTATGGTCATGCAATCGGTAAGATTGTACAATACCATGGACGTAAAAGCGGCTCGTAGGGTAATGTTTAGCAGCTATATATATTTGCCTATTATTCTGTTGGCTTTATTGTTTGATAAGCTACACTTTTAATACAGGGAGGTAGGAGACAGGAGGTAGGAGAATACAGCTCTAATTTGATAATTAGCTAATGTGCTAATGAATACAGAATAAAATTAGCTGATTAACGGATTAACGAATTAGCGTATTGAATACAGGAGAATACAGATTGATGGAGAATAACAACGTCAGGATTAAATATTAAAGTACTTATTACTTAAAACTTACAACATAAAACATATTATGGATACGATAACTACAGAGAACAGCGGTAAAATGAATCCTTTAAAGTTTACTTTATGGGTAGCAATTGGCAGTATCTGCATGATGTTTGCTGCACTTACCAGCGCTTATATTGTAAAAAAGAATCAGGGAAACTTCCTTGAATTCGATTTTCCTATGCTGTTTTCTATCTCTACAGGAGTAATTCTTATCAGTAGTGTTACCATGCACCTGGCTTACAAAGCATTTAAAGAACAACAACTATCGAAGTATAAAACTTTAATTACCGCTACCTTTTTATTGGGAGTGGTATTTATTATATTACAGTTATTAGGTTTCAAGGAATTGAAGTTTAACCACATTGCCCTGGTGGGTAATTTAAGCAATCCTGCTGCATCTTTCTTTCTGGTAATTGTTGGTTTGCACCTTGCTCATATAGTAGGCGGACTACTCTTTTTATTGATAAGAGTATTTAAAAATGCCGAAAAAGATACGCTTAATAGTCTGGAAATGATGTCCACTTACTGGCATTTCGTGGATTTATTATGGATTTACCTGTTCATTTTCCTGCATATTATCAGGTAATTGAAAAAAAATATTAGACATTTCTGCGAAAATTCAACTGAACCAATAAATTTGCGGACTTCTTAATGCAATAATAATGACGACAACAACAACAGCGCCAGCAGATAAACTATGGGGAGGAGGTAAAAGTCCTTTCAACGTAGAGTATGGAAAACTAATGATGTGGTACTTTTTAATGAGCGATGCTTTCACGTTTGGAGCATTCCTTATTTCTTATGGTACTATCCGTTTTTCCTCTGTAGGATGGCCCGATCCGAATAAAGTATTTAAAAGTTATCCTTTCGCAGCAGAGCATGCCAATGCACCTCTTGTGTTTGTAAGTATCATGACTTTTATCCTGATTGTAAGTTCTGTAACCATGGTAATGGCTGTACAGGCAGGACATCAGATGAGAAAGAAAGCAGTTGTTACCAACCTGATACTAACTATCATTGGTGGTATTGCTTTCTTAAGCTGTCAGGCTTGGGAGTGGCACCATTTATTTACCGAAGGTGCATGGTGGGGTCGCAATCCTTTTCCTAATGCAGATGGTTCTATTGCTTCTACCAACTTTACCAACTACTTCTTTACCATCACTGGTTTCCACGGATTCCACGTATTTAGTGGGGTGATTATTAATATCGTAATGTTGATTATGACATTAACTAATCAATTTGAAAAAAGAGGTCATTACCTGATGATTGAAAAGGCTGGTTTGTACTGGCACTTTGTAGATTTGGTATGGGTATTCGTATTCACTTGTTTCTATCTAATCTAATTGCTTACCAATAAAATATTATATACAAAATGGATCATACAACAAATGCACACGCAGACCACGCTGCTGAAGCAAGAAAAGAAATCTGGAAAGTAACCGGAATACTTACCGTTCTAACCATTATAGAACTTGCTCTTGGTTTCTATATGATGAACGTTCCTTTGGACGAATTTTCTAAAAGAAACTTTATAAAAGGTACTATTGTTATCCTGATGCTGGCTAAGGCATTCTATATCATTGCTTATTTCATGCACATGAAACATGAAGTTAAGAACCTGATTATGACTACCGCGGTTCCTTTAACTTTATTTATCTGGTTCATTATTGCATTCTTATATGAAGGAAATTCTTACAAGAATCTTAGAAATACCTATGATGGTCATTTCAGAGATCGTAAAGAAATTAAAGCGCCTGTAAAAGAAGAACATGAGGCAGTAAAAGAAATTAAAGCAGTAGAGCCAAAACCTGCTGCAGAATAATTTTAGAAAATACATTTCGTAGAATACTATACTTTCGCAAAACCACTGCACCCGCGGTGGTTTTTTTATAGAACTTAATTATGTCCAAAAAATCAATATATGCTTTACTAATTGCTATCTGTATTCCTTTATTCTGTTATTTATGGTTGAAGTCGGCAAGTGATACTGCTATAGTAATGCCCCAGAAATATTTCCTGGATAGCGTTGCCAACAAAACGGTAAACGGAAAAATGCAGACGGATAGTTTCTGGCACAAGACAGCTAATATCCGTTTGATAAATCAATTAGGCGATACGGTAAACCTGTATGATATTAAAGGAAAGATTATTGTAATAGATTTATTCTTTACGCATTGCAATAGTATCTGCCCGCGCATTACCCGCAGCATGAAACTTTTGCAGGAATCTTTCCAAAAAGGGGGCGATTCACGAAACAAAATCGACACTTCAATTGTTCAATTCCTTTCTATTTCGGTTGATCCGGAAAGAGACTCGGCAACGGTATTAAAAACCTTTGCTGATCGCTTTGGAGTAGATTCGGATAACTGGTGGATGCTTACAGGTAACAGAGATTCTATTTATAAATTTATCTTCGAAGAACTGAAGATAGATAAACTAAGTAAAGAACCCGTTACACCAGAGTTTGCACACACCTCCCGCTTTGTGATACTGGATAGAAACTATGTAGTAAGAGGTAGATTGAATGAGCCATATAGTGGATTAGATTCCTCCTCTTTAAAAACAATGGCAAAAGATGTAGGTCTCTTGATGCTGGAGAAAGACAAAACGCAAAAGAGCGAGGTATTTCAGGCTATTAAAGAACTAAAATGGCTATGGGTAATTATAGTATCAATAGTGGCCGTATTTGTGGTAATAATGATTCAAAATAAAAAACTAAATGGATAATACAATGTTACAGGCAACAATGAAAGAAAACGATAAGCAGGCAAAATGGTTGATAGGCATATTCTCCTTCGTGGTATTTGCCGCAGTTACCATTCTAAGTAAGTATAAACTACAATTAGATCTTGGATTTAATGTTCACATATTCGCTGCAATCAATGCGGTGATTAACTCTATTATTGCTGTATTGCTGGTAGCCGCAGTGGTGGTGGTAAAGAAGGGCAACTATCTGTTGCACAAGAAGCTAATGATGTCGGCACTGATATTGTCCATCCTGTTTTTAGTAAGTTATATAGCGCATCATTTGCTGGCTGGCGAAACCAAGTTTGGTGGTACCGGAACTATTAAAGTAGTTTATCTAATCATCCTGTTCACCCATATATTCCTTGCAGCTATTATCCTGCCATTCATATTGTTTACAGCCTACAGAGCTTTAACAGGCAATTATCCCGAGCATAAAAGACTGGCTAAGATAACCTTCCCATTATGGCTGTATGTGGCTATTACCGGGCCTGTAGTGTATTTCTTCATTAGTCCTTACTATATATAAGAATTAAATCGACTATATTTCTTTAAATACCATTT
>CAIVPM010000479.1 GCA_903907815.1 uncultured Chitinophagaceae bacterium
ATACCAGCTCCATTAAGAAATCAGTTGATTCGGGTTTACACAAGGTAAATGAAATGCAACAGGTGATTACTAAATTTCCGGATAGTTTACCTTTAAAAGTCCAATTGATTGATATGCTGGACAGCATGAAGCAATTTGACGAAGCGGTTAAAAATATTGATTGTCTGATTGTAAAAGATAGATTTAATAATACTTTATGGCTAAGGAAAGGACAGATTCTTAGAGAAAAGGGAGATACTATAAAAGCAATCGATGCGTTTAACCACTCGGTTTCTATTTACCCTGCACCCGATGTTTTGCTGGAGTTGGCTAATTTGTATGCTGAGAAAAAAGATGTGAGAGTATTAAACATTTGTGAGAATCTTAAGAAGATGGGATTGGGGCAGACTAATGATAGTTATGCTTCCTTTTTTGAGGGGGTATATTATGCCAGAACACATCAGCGGGATAAAGCACAGCAGTATTTTGATAAGGCTATCAACGATAATTATACTTTCCCTGATGCTTATCTGGAGAAGGGATATTTGTTTTTTGAAAGTAAACAGTACAATGAAGCGCTTAAGATATTTACCAAACTAAGTGTTATCAGTACAGCTAATGCCAATGCTTATTACTGGATAGCAAAGTGTCAGGAAACTTTGAATAACAAAGAGGAGGCATTAACCAATTACCAGAAAGCGTATGGTTTAGATAAAACTATTGTTGAAGCAAAATCGGCAATGGAAAGACTTTCAAAGTAAAGTCTAATACCTTAATGGGTAATAATAATTATGTTTGAATAGTGTATTCAATGTATTCTTTTTACTTTTGCCTTGTACTTTATTATCAGGGTACTTAAATTATAAACTTATATGTCCATCATAGCACCATCTTTATTAGCCTGCAATTTTCTACAGTTGGAAAAGGAATGTATAATGGTGAATAACAGTGATGCCGACTGGTTTCATCTGGATGTAATGGATGGCAGGTTTGTTCCCAATATTAGTTTCGGTTTACCTGTAATACAACAGATTAAGAAAGTTGCTACTAAGCCACTTGATGTTCACCTGATGATTGTAGAACCTGACTTATATGTAGAGGCTTTTAAGAAAGCTGGTGCCGATATTCTATCGGTGCATGCCGAAGCTTGTACACACTTGAATAGAACGATACAATTTATAAAACAGCAGGGTATGAAAGCTGGTGTGGCTATTAATCCTCATACATCTCTAAGCTGTCTTGATTATGTGCTGGAAGACATTGATTTAGTATGTTTAATGAGTGTAAACCCTGGCTTTGGAGGACAAAAATTTATCCCTCAAACATATCGTAAGATAGAGCAGTTGCGTAAGATGATTGATGCTAAAGGTTTGCAGGTTGATATAGAAATTGATGGTGGTGTAACCGAACAAAATGCAGGACAACTAATAGCTGCAGGAGCTACTGTACTGGTAGCTGGGAATACGGTATTTAGTGCAAGCAATCCTACGGAAGTAATTAGTAAATTGAAGCTTGCATAATTGCTCTTTAACTATCCAATAAGTTAAACCAACTACTTCTCCTTATCAGGTATATAAGAATGTATTTAGATTTGTTGCTACAACAAACCTCTTTATTATGTACCGTATTAATGTAACAAATCCGTTGCTTGTTTTATTGTTTATCTTGTTTGGAAACAGTAGTCTTAATGCTCAGTCAAATAAAACAACTGCTGTTGTAAAACCTCGTGTAACATTTGCTGGTAAAGACTCCGGAAATATCAGCTTAAGCAGTGTAAAGCAGTATGAAGGAATAGCCGTAAATGCTCCGTACAAAATTGCTCAGTTTACTATTGTGATTAAAAGCAATAAAGCAGGTGCTAAACCACTTACTTATTATACTTTAACGAGCAATGAGTTTAGTAAAGAAGTAATAAAAGATATAGCAGATAGAGGTGCTGATGTAGCCATTATTTTCGATGAAATAAAAGTAAAAGACCCGTCTGGCAATATCATTAAAGTTTCTCCAAGTGTATTTCATGTGGTAGCAGATAAATAGTATAATTTGCTTAGATAGCTTAATAAAGGCTTTGGAATTATTAAAGATTATTATGGCAGGTGAAATATTTTCAAAAATGGGTCTAACTTAATCGTCTTACTATATACTTTGCTGCGACCTGAGAACACTTTTGTGTGTCATGAGAAGACTTTGCTACGACGAGAGGTCGCTCACGTTCGTTCTGAGAACACTTTGCTGCGACTTGAGAAGACTTTTGTATGTCATGAGAAGACTTTACAATGACGAGAGGTCGCTCACGTTCGTTCTGAGAAGACTTTGCTTGACTTGAGAACACTTTTGTATGTCATGAGAACACTTTGCTTTGACGAGAGAATTTTCAAAAACGAGTTTTGGATATTTTGAATTGACGTCTACTCGTCTGACGATGCGCGCCAATCGTCTGACGAGTAGACGGGGCTTGATTGTGGTTTGAGCGAGCGCGACGGATAGTAGGGGTATCCTTTTTGCCTTTTGGGTTTTATTGTCCGGAATATGATTCTGGCAAAAAGATACAACCGGATAGCCGGGCCTGCAAGGC
>CAIVPM010000480.1 GCA_903907815.1 uncultured Chitinophagaceae bacterium
CTAATTATATACAAAATATTTAACCCAGATTTTGAAGTAGGAATCGTTATGAAAGTTACAAATGCAATAAAGACTAGTGGTTGAGCAGATTTTTTACTGGAAAGCATAGTGAATTATGGTAACAGTAAAAAATCAAGCAAACGCTTGTGTTTGAAGCATTTGGAGCTTGGAGTAGAATTCCTACTGCAAAATCTGGGTTTAATCACTAAATATATATATGCTAATTAGTAGAGTTGAATTGCAGGCAATTAATTACAATAGACATATTACTTATATGCTCCCGTCCGCTTATATTTTTTAACTACTTTTTACTGTCTCATTTCTCCCATGAGGTAAGTTTAAACTCTTTCTTTTTTCATTTGGTTAACACAATTTTCACAGAGAGTGGCATGCAGATAAAGACGTACTCTATGCAAACACTTTCGTGGGGCATGCAGCATAAGATGTATGGCATGCAGATAAAGACGTGCTCTATGCAACCACTTTCGTGTGGCATGCAGCATTAGACGTGAGGCATGCAGACAAAGACGTGCTTTATGCAAGCACTTTCGTGTGGCATGCAGCATAAGACGTGTGGCTTGCAGACGAAGACGTGCTGTATGCAAGCTCTTTTCCTTTTAATGCCCCATTTTTAATTGAAAAAAAAGTAGAATTAATACCTTTTTTTATTCAGTAGACTTTTGGAACCACGACAAGAAGGGGAGTTTATCTACTACTTTACTGCTATCAAACACCAGAATTCTATAAGTCTGAACATCCATAGTGGCATATAAGTCTATTTTATCGTTGAAATAAAAGCCAACACCAATTGCATTAGCATTTTCTGATAATATAATCTTCTTGTGGGGGGCAGAATGCATCCAGAGATCAATAAAAACATCGCACATCCCAAGATATGTAGGTTTAGTAAACGAACTTTGTGCTATACATTCTCCCATCAGTGGATTCTTGATACCCGCCAGTGTTCCCCTGCTTTCAGCACTTAATCTATTAGAATCAAGCATATTGTAATGACTAAAGAATTTGTAATCAGCCATGGCCTTAGAATGAAAATAAGCGGAAGTTTCCAAAGCAATATGCCATTCCAATGCGGGTAAATGATGTTTTACTCTTTCCTCATTAATGGCAAAAAGCATACAGGCATTTAAAATTGAATAGTTGGGTTTTAAAGGATCAATTTGTTGTTTAAATACAGGTTGTTTCCTGAAATTACTTTCATTAATAGGATTTTCGCTACCACTACTTTGCGCATAGATAAACAGGCCAATAAATAAAGATGCTATTAATAGGGTATATTTCATGTCTTATTCATTTTGTTTGCTGCTGCTAATTTAAAAGTAAGTATGTTAAGGAGATGTTTGAATTAATTAAAGCGTGAATATCTTTTTTTATATAATAAATTATCCAAACTATATCTTTGCTTTTTAATGAAACTATCTACCAAACATTTGTTGGGTATCAGGCAGCTACTCAAAGAGGATATTGAAACAATTCTCTCCACTGCCACTCAGTTTAAAGAGGTCTTACAAAGGCCCGTTAAGAAAGTCCCCTCCCTTAGGGATATAACTATTGTTAATCTTTTCTACGAGAATAGTACGCGTACCAGAATTTCTTTTGAATTAGCAGAAAAAAGGCTTAGTGCTGATACGGTAAACTTTACGGTAAGTGGTTCTTCTGCAGCTAAAGGAGAAACATTACTGGATACAGTGAATAATATTCTCAGTATGAAAGTGGATATGGTAGTAATGAGGCATAGTGCAAGCGGCGCACCTCATTTTCTGGCAAAACATATTCCTGCTGCCATTATTAATGCCGGTGATGGAATTAATGAACACCCTACACAAGCATTATTGGATGCCTTTTCCATGATAGAAAAGTTTGGTAGTCTTCAAGGATTGAAAGTGGCTATAATTGGCGATATCATGCATAGCCGTGTAGCGCTGAGCAATATTTATCTGCTGAATAAAATGGGAGCGAAGGTGATGGTTGCTGGTCCGCCTACACTTATACCTAAATATATTGCCGAAGCCATGAATGTTACGGTAGAGTATGATGTGAAGAAAGCATTGCAATGGTGCGATGTTGCTAATGTGTTGCGTATTCAACTGGAAAGACAGAATCAGCCTTTATTCTCTTCCTTAAGAGAGTATAGTCTGGCTTATGGAATCAATAAAAGATTGCTGGAAAGTCTTGGGAAAGATATTACGATTATGCATCCCGGACCAATAAATAGAGGGGTAGAACTGGATAGTGATGTTGCGGATGGAAATTCTTCCATTATTTTGCATCAGGTAGAAAACGGTCTTGCTGTAAGAATGGCTGTGCTGTACCTTTTGTCTAACAGAGATTAACGATTTAATATAAATACCATCATCATGGCCGAAAGAATCTGCCTTTTTCCTGGAACTTTTGATCCTATTACTTTAGGTCATACCGATATTGTGAACAGGGCACTGCCATTATTTGATAAGATTTATATAGGTATTGGTATCAATGCATCTAAAGCCCCTGTGTATACTGTGGAGCAAAGAATTGCCTGGTTACAGGAAATTTATAAAGATGAACCCAAAGTATTTGCTGTATCCTACGATGGACTGACAGTGGAATACTGTAAGCTGATTAAAGCACATTTTATTTTGCGTGGTATTCGTTATGTAAGCGATTTTGAATACGAAAAGACTATTGCTGATGCTAATAGAACGTTGGATAAAAACATAGAAACGGTGTTTCTTACCGGAGAACCAAAGTATACTTCCGTAGCTTCAACTATTGTAAGAGATATTATTCGTAATAATGGTAATGCAGCTCCATTTCTTCCCGATGTTGTTGCTCGTTCTATTGGAGCTCTATAAGAATCTATCTATTTAAAATCTTTGATTTTCTGAGTTATCGTAAAGGTTTATGTTAAATATCAACATTCGTTGATAAAGATAGATTTACGAAAAGTTCGCTCAATATCAAATCTCATTATTTTTGCTCCATAACTATAATTGAACATGCGTAAGAATACAATCATAACTGTTTTAATATTAATCGTTGCAACTGCTGTTTTTAGAGTTGTTCTTGGTTTTGCTCCTCAGATTGCTGTTGCAGTATTTAGCGGTGCATTTTTTGCACAAAAAGGAAACAAGAAGGTAGCTTTTATTCTTCCTTTAGTTTCTATGCTTGTTTCCGATATGTTGTTTCAAGCGTTATATGTACTTAACTTAAGTACTATTGAAGGCTTTTATGGAGTAGATCAATTAGTAAATTATGCAATGATTGCTGGATTGGCCTTTATTGGTTTCTATGCAAAAGAATTTAAGTTTACTAATATTATGTCTGCAAATATTGCTGCACCATTAGTATTCTTCCTTGCCTCAAACTTCTTTGTTTGGGCAACGAATGGTGGATGGCATCATACAATGAACTTTAGCGGCCTTGTTGCTTGCTATGTTGATGGACTTCCTTTCTTGTGGAAGAGTGTTGCAAGCACGGTTGTTTTTGGTTTGATATTCTTTGGTGCTACTTATTATTTCAATAGACGTGAACTTGCTAAGGTTTATTCTAAGTAAAAATATTATTTATTTAAAAAGGCCTCGAAACTATTAATGTTTCGAGGCCTTTTTATTTGCCCTGAAATTTGCAATAGAAACGCTACTGCGTATTCCTTATACTTTATTTAAATAGGAGAGGAATAGTTCCAGTCCTTTTCTTTTATCATCAGTTAGCTCGTAACTAATACATTCTGTATAATATTTTCTCAGGTCATAATGCTCAAAACTATTCTGTTCCAGCACAGTATCCAGATTGGTTACTCCAAAGCCTGTAGCAAGGTTAAATGCTGCAATAAAGTCTTTGTCAATTGGTTTGTTGGCAACCCATGCGGCAAATACAAATGGTAAACCAGTAAAATCTTTCCAGGCCTTCGCCAGATCATAGTAATAGGTAGTCATAGCAATTTGTTCCAATGCTCTATCTCCAATTACTACCGCTGCTGTAGTTCCTTTAATATGATTTCTGAAATCTTCAGTTGCTTCTTTAAATACAACTTCTTTCTTCCAGTAATACTTCAACAATACTTTGGCAAGATTTACAGAGGTCCTGCTCTGATAATCAAGGATCACCGTTTCTATCTTATCCATTTCTACTTCACTAAAGATAGCAACAGAATCTACTTTATCTTCAGCACCAATGCAGAAGTCGGAAATAATATAATATTCCTTTAGTTTAGGAATTACAGCTACAGGTACCAGGCCAATATCTATTTCGTCTGTCAATAATTTTTGTGCAAGCAAAGCAGGATACTCTTCAATAATATTCCACTCGTTCTTATCAAATCCAAGCAATAATGGTTTGGTATTTAAATAACTTACGGCACCAATTCTAATCTTCTTATTCAATTACGTTATTTTTGTGGCAAATAAACAGCATTGATAACTAATAATTAATGACTTTGCTCATTAAATGATTAATAACAACTAATAATGGAATTAACACAGCTTACTGCTATTTCTCCTGTTGATGGACGTTACCGCACTCAAACCGCTTCTCTTTCTGCTTATTTCTCTGAATTTGCATTAATTAAATATAGAGTTCATGTAGAAGTAGAATATTTTATCTTTTTATCGGAAAAGAAATTTTTTAAGCTACCAAAAGCTACAGCCGAATTATTACGGAACAGGGTAGCAGAATTTACAATTCAGGATGCTGAAGCTATAAAAACGATTGAAAAGACAACTAATCATGATGTTAAGGCAGTAGAATACTTCCTGAAAAATATATTGAAAGATGCTAAGGCAGAAGGTATAACAGAATGGATTCATTTTGGACTTACATCACAGGATATCAATAATACTGCTATTCCATTGTCGATAAAGGACTTTATGGAGCATACTTATTTGCCTTCTATTATTAATATAAAACATCAGATAGCCAATCAGGCAAAGCAGTATAAAAATGTAACTATACTTGCCAGAACACATGGACAACCTGCTTCTCCTACAAAACTGGGTAAAGAGTGGATGGTTTTTGTAGAAAGATTAGATCAACAAATAGCACAGCTTTCCACTATTCCTTATGCTGCTAAGTTTGGTGGAGCTACTGGTAACTTTAATGCGCATTTTGTTGCTTATCCCGAAAAGAAATGGATAGCAATGGCTAATGATTTTGTAGATAATAAACTGGGCTTGCAAAGAATGCAGTTTACTACGCAGATAGAACATTACGATAATCTTGCTGCTTTGTTCGATGCTATGAAGCGCATAAACAATATACTGATTGACTTTAGCAGAGATTTGTGGATGTATATCAGTATGGATTACTTTAAACAGAAAACTAAAGCAGGAGAGGTGGGGAGTAGTGCTATGCCGCATAAAGTTAATCCCATTGATTTCGAAAATGCAGAAGGAAATCTTGGGATTGCAAATGCTTTATTCGAACATCTTTCTGCTAAACTTCCAATCAGTAGGTTGCAAAGAGATTTAACCGATTCAACAGTATTGAGAAATATTGGTGTACCTGCTGCGCATACAATTATCTCCTTCAATTCTATTATAAAAGGGATGGGTAAGCTAGTATTGAATGAACAGAAGATAGAAAGCGATTTACAAGCCAACTGGGCAGTTGTGGCAGAAGCTATTCAAACTATATTGAGAAGGGAAAACTATCCGAATCCTTACGAAGCTTTAAAGGAATTAACAAGAGGCAAGAATGCTATTAATAAAGAATCGATTCATACTTTTATTAATAGTTTAAAAGTAAGTGCTACATTAAAAAAAGAACTAAAAGGAATTACACCAGAGAACTATACAGGGGTGCATCCTGATTATTAATGTATAATTGATAATGGAAAATTGATTGATACATTAAGTCTTCAAATTATCCATTATCCATTGTCAATCATCAATTATATAAATGAATTTCTGGATAGTTAACTTTAGAAAGGGCATAATACTTTCCGCTATTATAGCGATAGTGTTATTTACTATTACTGCCATAATAGGCAACAGTGCATTCTTTCTATTAGTGAATGAAGATCTTGGCAAAGTTGCTGACCATTTTATGGAGTACTATACTTATGTAGGCGATGGCATTTGCTGGGTAATTTGTTTGCTTTTATTTATGGTATTCAAGAAGTATAAAGAGATACTTTTTCTGGTATTCGGGTTTGTTTATACTACAATTGTTACCCAGTCATTTAAGTACATTTTTATGCCTTACGAACCAAGGCCATTAAGCGTTATTGCCAATAAAACGCTTGTACATAGGGTAGAAGGAGTTGATATACATCTTATCTCCAGTTTCCCTTCTGGACATACAACTACTGCGTTTACTTTTTATCTTTTTGCCTGTATCATCATTAATAATAAATGGGTAGTATATCTTGGTATTATACCCGCCTTATTAGTAGGCTATTCCAGAGTGTATCTTGCCCAGCATTTTCCGCGCGATGTAGCCGGGGGAATCGTTGCAGCAATCCTTTGTAGTATGGTGTCTGTTATTTCTTATCAGGCAGTACAAAAAAGAAGAGACAGAAATAAAACTATCGCCTGAAAAGTTACTTAAATAAAAGGATTCTGGATTAGTAATTGAATTTGAATTAATAGTCAATTGCAACCCTTTTATTCGTAATCATTAGCTTCTTCTCTATTAAATTTATAGCCACCCGAATTAAATGTATATTCTTTTAGAAGCTCATTAATAGGTTTTTCTTCTTGTATATCAGCATCTTCAATTATGATCTCAACAATTTTGCCATAAGCTTCTTTTGGAAACTGATAAACTGGCCGTTGTTCGCTTGGAATAATAATTTCTCTATACATAATATAAAATTTGCTGAATCGAATATACAGTATAGTATTTATTAAATATAAATACATGTCATTCTAAGGTTTTCAAGAAGAGACAGAAATAAAACAATCGCCTGATCTATCCAACATCCTAACAGTAATCTTCACTCATTTTTTATGGAATAATTCGCCTGTTGTATCTCTATTATCACAGAGCTCTGTTTTTATTTATTTATTAATCCGGTTAACAAAAAGGATAGTCGTTAGTACTCAATTAAGTCTGATACTAATGGTTCACTGCTGTTCGCCAACAAAAATTAAAAACATGAAAGCAGAAGCAATAATGCAGAGCAATTTACTCGATATCATCTTTGAAAACAGAAACAAAGAATATGGTGCTTATCCATTAAGAAAATATTATTCCAACAGGCTTTACCAGGCCATTGCTTTTACCCTTGCATTGGCTGCCTTATTCAGTATACTAATGAAATGGAATAGTAGTAATAGAAATACTTTTATTCCTCTATTAGTATCAGATACTATAATCCTTACACCTCCTCCGGTAGAAAAAACTATTAAGCCTGTCGAGAAAGTAATTAAACCTGTTGAAAAAGTAGCAGTTGCAGGTCCTAAACCTGCCGTGCAACAGGTACAGAGTACTGTTCCTGTTATTACCAGAGATTCGGTTACCACCATGCCAACTATAAAAGATATTGATAAAGCTACCATAGGACTGACGAATATTAAAGGGGTGCAGGATGTTGGGACTGTTATCAATAAAAAAATAGAGGTTATTGGCAATGGAGGAAAGGGTAATGGTAAGGCTCTTGATGACGATGATATTATAGAAGGAGCTATAGTAGAACGCATGCCGGAATTCCCTGGTGGAAAGGATGCATTGGTAAGATATTTATTAAGAAATATTAATCAGCCTAACGATCTTGAATTGTCCGATAAGCTGGTAATAATAGCAGAGTTTGTGGTAAATAAACAGGGGGACATTGATAACATAAAAATAACACAGCATGCCCGTAAGGATATTGAAGACAATGTAGTGAAGGTAATCAGTAAAATGCCACGCTGGAAACCAGGCTTCCAGAACGGTAAAAACGTATCTGTTTACTATTCTTTGCCAATTACTTTTATTTCTAATGACACAAATTGATCAATCTTATTATTTTTGTAGCCTTCACATGGATAATGAGTATAGATACAGACAACAAAAAGGGTACCAGCGTATTCAAAAAATACGCAGTATTACTATGGCAATAATTTTATTGGGTATGTCTTTCCTGATGTTCGCTGCAGATAAACTTAATCTGGAACAAATAATGAGTATGGATAAAATGTTCCGTTACTTCTTTGGTTTTATTTGTTTGCTTTATGGAGGGTTTCGATTGTACAGAGGAATAAAGAATACCTACTAATGATAAATAAAAAAACACATTGCTGGGGACTAAGTATTATACTCTTATTGTTGGTAGTGTTTAATTTCTCCTGCACAGATAATGGTAAGAAACAATTTGAGGCAGATTCTCCTAAAAATGGAACAATTCATATTAGTGTAGATGAAACCTTCAAGCCCGTTATCGAAGAGCAATTAAAGGTCTATCATGCTGCATTCCCAAACACAGATATAAAAGTAGAATATAAGCCCGAGGCGGACTGTTTCAGAGATTTAAAGGAAGATAGTACCAGAATGGTTATTGTAGCCAAAGGTTTAAGTAAACCGGAAGCGGAATATTACAAGTCTTTTCTGTCTTTTTATCCCTCTTTTCAAATAGTTGCTTACGATGCTGTTGCGGTTATTTTGAATATCGATAATCCAGATAGTACTTATACGGTGGATAAGTTAAAGGATATCCTTACCGGCAAAAAGGATATAATAGCAGTAATGGATGGTAATAATGCAACCAGTACAGTACGTTTTTTAAACGATTCTGTGATGCATAAACTACCTTTTGGAAAGAATGTAGTATCGGCAGGCGGTAGCGAAAAAGTGATTGATTATGTGGCTAAAAACAAGAATGCAATAGGGTTTGTTGGACTAAGCTGGATTGGTAATACCTACGAGCCAAAACAACAAGAATTGTTAAAGCACGTTAAACTTGCACTCGTTGAATGTAAGACTTGTGAAGAAAAAGATATGTTTGCGAAGCCTTCTCAGGCCACTATTACATATATGCAGTACCCTTTGGCACGACCTTTGTATTATATTCTTAAAGAGAATTATGCAGGGTTAGGCACAGGATTTATTAACTTTATGGAATTGGAAAGAGGGCAGTTGATATTCAGAAGATCATGTCTGGCACCGGCTAAAATGAACTTTATAAAGCGCACAACTAAAATAAAAGAAGAAGAGTAAATAACCGATAATATATACAATAAGATGAAAAAGAAGATCTTAATTATGGCTTTTAGCCTTCTATCTTTAGGGGTATTAAACGCACAAACTATCAATGATGGGATTAAATTATTGCATTATGAGAAGAATACTTCTGGTAAGCAATTACTGGAGAAAATGTATCAGGCAAATCCAAAGGATCCTAAATCTATCTATTGGTTTGGACAGGCGCTTATTGAAAACGATGATGTAAAGGCTGCAGAAAGTTTGTATAAGAAAGCTTTACAGGAAGGTGTAAACGATCCGTATATCTGGATCGGTATCGGTCAGACTGATTTAATGCAAGGAGGCGATTTCAATGCTTCCAAACAAAGATTCGAAGCGGCTATTACCGCTTCAATCGAAGCAAAAGGTAAGAATAAAGGCAAACCATCTGCAGCAATTTTAAATGCCGTAGGTCATGCTATCACTACAGGAAGTAATAAAATAGGAGATCCTTTTTATGCTATCGAAAAACTGAAACAAGCAGAAGCCTTAGATGCTACCAATGCCGATATATTAATCAATGAAGGTCTTTGTTATATCAAAGCTGGTGGAGAATATGGTGGCGAAGCCGTTAAATCTTTTATGGAAGCTGCCAGCAGAGATCCTAAAAATGCATTAGCGCCTTATAGAATTGGTAGAATTTATCTTAGTCAGAATAATAAAGAACAGTTCGAGAAATTCTTCAACGATGCAATTGCAGTCGATGCTACTTTTCCCCCTGTTTATCTTACCTTGTTTAACTACTATTCCGATAAAGATGTAAATAAAGCAAAGTCTTACCTGGATAAATATATTTCAGTTGCAGATGCTGATCCTGATAATGATTTCTATCTGGCCGATTATTTATTCCGTGCAGGAAAATATACAGAGTCTATTGCAAAAGCACAGGAAATAGAAACTAAATCGGGCATTACGCTGGTACCTCGTATCAATATTTTATATGCGTACAATTACGATAGAATGAACGATTCTGTAAAAGCTAAAACCTATGCTCAGAAGTTCTTTGCTACAGCGCCTGCAAATAAAATACAATCTTCCGATTACGAGCTTGCAACTAAAATTTATAGCCGTATTCCTGGTTCCGATGAAGAGTTGGCAGCATTATTACAAAACGCTATCAATACCGATACTTCAAAAGCAAATAAAATTGGATATATAGCTTTAGTAGCAGACAATTATGCTAAAACCAAAAACTATGTGGAGCAGTTTAAATGGTTGCAAAAACTAATTGCCATTAAAGGAACTTTAAGCGAAGTAGATTATTACAAAATAGTTGCTGCAGGTAATGCTGCTAAGGATTATGTAAATACAATTGAAATTGCTAAGAACTATTTATTTGCTTATTCCGATAAGCCACAGCCTTACACTTTCTTAAGAAAAGCAGCTATAGGTTTGGATGTGGATAGTTCCAAAGGTCTTGCAATTCCTTACCTTAATTTAATGGATAGCTTACTAGAAAAAGATACCGTTAAGAATAAGAAACCATTGTTTTCCAACTATTACTACATGCTATTGTACTACGGAGATAAAGCAAAAGACTACCATAAAGCAATAGAAGTACTGGACAAAATGATTGCTATTTATCCTAATCCGGGTGAAGAAAATAAATTTGCTACAGACCAGAAAGAAATGTTTAAAAAGGTATTGAGTAAACCAGCACCTGCAAAAACTACTAAACCTGGTGCAGCCAAAGCAGGAGAGGAGCACAAAAGATAATTAGTGTCTAAATAATATTAGAAAGCAGTATTCGAAAGGATACTGCTTTTTTTGTGTCGGTAACTATTGTTTTAAGAAACTCAAAATTTATTTAAATTATATTTTTCTATTAAAGGCACAAGGGGTGATTAATTTTAATTAACGTTAAACTAAGAACACATCTAAAGTAGATTTTGTCTTATTATATTTGTTCAATAATAATAAAACAAAATGTATAATACCAGAGTCTGCAATATGATAATAATTCTATTGTCATTAATGATTTTTTATACTTCTTGCTCTCCTGGCTTAATTACGACTGGAATATTAACTGCAAATAGGTTAGCACTTAATCAAGATGATATCTATTGTAGAGATGATAGAGTTTTTTCAGATGAGATTATGAGCAAGTTTAAATCAAGTACGCTCGTATACTACTATAGTAAAAACGATTCAAATAATCCAGATCAGTTAGCATTACTAAAGAAATCCATACTTAAAGTGTGGACTATCTCGCCAGTAATTATAGCCCCAGAGGATGATAGTTCAAAATATAATACTGAAAACTACAGCCGTATTATGAATGAAAAGCTTACCGTTCCCAAAATGACCGACAATAATGAATGGGTAACAGGGCATTCTACAGGTTATTATAAAAGACTGACATGTCCTTTCAAATCAGGCAAAAAGAATACTGTAGTGTATATTACGAATTTTCGTTTCTTAAATAAAAATATAGATTCATCTAATCTCCCTGAACCTGATCAAAATAGTTATTTCAATTATAATCCACTAACTATTTTAACACAGTTACAAATATTAAATAATACTTTACTGTCCGGTGGATTAAGAAGAGGATGGATAAACC
>CAIVPM010000481.1 GCA_903907815.1 uncultured Chitinophagaceae bacterium
ATAAGAGATGCCTGTAAAAATTTAAATGATTTTCAATTACAAGACTGCGAAATATATACCACCTGCGAACCATGTCCTATGTGTTTAGGGGCCATTTATTGGGCCAGACCTAAAGTTATTTATTATGGAAATACCCGTAAAGATGCAGCTGATATAGGCTTTGATGATTCACTGATTTATGATGAGATTACCTTGCCTTTGAATAAAAGAATTATACCAATTGAATCTATTGGTAGAGATCAGACGCAGGAAATGTTTAAAGAGTGGGTTATTAAAAACGATAAGACAGAATATTAAGGAATAATACAATTAAGATTAAAACAAGAAAAGATGAGTGCATTAATGGTACAATTGAATGAGACAGTTAATTTTATTAAGGAGAAAATCGGAACTTCTACCAGAATTGGAATTGTTTTAGGTAGTGGATTAGGAAATCTTGCGGAAGTGATTAAAGTGAATGAATCTATACCTTACGCTGATATTCCAAATTTTCAAACCAGTACTGTAAAAGGACATGGAGGAAGATTGATTTTAGGAGAATTGGGAGGTGTAAATGTGTTGGTAATGAGTGGTAGATTTCATTATTATGAAGGGTACTCTTCAGAGCAAGTTATATTGCCAATTAGAGTAATGAAGTTGCTTGGAGTAGAAACAGTTTTATTATCCAATGCAGCTGGTGGGGTTAATCCAAATTTTAAAGTGGGCGATTTGATGATTATTAATGATCATATCAGTTTCTTTACGGCTAACCCATTAATAGGTAAGAATATAGATGAGTTAGGAACTCGTTTCCCTGATATGAGTGAACCATATAGTCATGCAATAATTGATAAAGCACTGGCAATTTGTAAACAAAATGATATTCATATTCATCAAGGAGTTTATACTGCTGTTACTGGTCCTACTTTTGAAACACATGCAGAATACAGATTAATAAAAGCTATAGGAAGTGATGTGGTAGGTATGAGTACTGTACAGGAAACAATTGCTGCAGTACATTGTGGTATGAATGTTTTTGCAGTGAGTGTTGTAACTGATCTTGGTATCAGAGAAAATAACAATGTTATTACGCATGAGGAAGTATTGCAAGCAGCAAAAGAAGCCGAACCTAAACTTACGCTTTTGTTTACCGAACTAGTTAAAGTGATATAATTTGTTGTTTCAATTTTTGCTTAGATATTTGCAATAAATTATATTATTCTATCAATTTCATTATACCAAAAAAACAATACAATGGTCAACAGAAAAGTCTTAACACTCGACGAGTTTACAATTTTTCAGAAGAGACAATTTGCCTCTGCAACAGGGGAATTAAGTGGTTTGCTTCGTGATATCGGATTAGCCTCTAAACGTATTAATGTTGAAGTAAATAAAGCAGGATTAGTAGATATACTAGGTGATCATGGTTCTACCAATGTTCAGGGCGAAGAAGTAAAGAAACTGGACATATATGCCAACGATCAAATGATCAGAGTTTTGCAACATGGTATTAGTTGTGCTGGTATAGGGAGTGAAGAAATTGATGACTTTGTAATCTTTGATGATGAAGTAAGTTTGAATAGTAAGTATGTTGTTATGTTCGATCCTTTGGATGGAAGTGGCAACATAGATGTAAATATTTCTATTGGTACTATTTTTAGTGTATTTAAAAGAATTACTCCATTAGGAACTCCAGTAACCAAGGCTGACTTTTTACAAAGAGGGGATAGACAGGTAGCTGCAGGATATGTAATTTATGGTTCTTCTACTATGTTGGTATATGCAACCCGCAGAGGCGTAAATGGTTTTACACTGGATCCAGCAATTGGTGAATTCTGTTTAAGTCATCCTAATATTAAATGTCCACCTACAGGTAATATATACTCTGTAAACCATGGCAATTATTATCAGTACGATAAAGGTATTCAGGAGTACATTAATGCATGTCAGCAAAAGACTAAATCAACGGGTGGCCCTTATACACAACGCTATATAGGAAGTATGGTGGCTGATGTACACCGTAATTTATTAAAGGGTGGAATTTTCATGTATCCAACTACCAGAGATAAACCTAAGGGTAAATTAAGATTAATGTATGAGTGCAATCCTTTTGCATTTATAGTAGAGATGGCTGGTGGTAGAGCTACTGATGGAAAGAAAAGAATTCTGGAAGTTGAGCCTAATGACTTACATCAGCGTTCTGCATTATTTATTGGTAGTCCTTTAATGATGGATGAACTGGAAAAATATTATCCATTAGCATAGTATAATGAACAAAAACATCTTCCGGTTAATTATATTGTTAGGCTTTCTATTTTGTAGTAAGCATTCTTTCTCTCAACAAAGAATGGAACCTGGAAAGATGTCTTATATCTATACAAATCATCCTTATTGTATATTGTACAATGATACACTTTACTCCGGTTCCAAGGAGTTTAGAAAGCTGTTTTACCGAACGGGTAATATGCCTCTGGTTGATTTATATAAATTACATCAGAGTTGTAAAATCTGGGGAAATGGAATTGTTTATCTAGGTACAATTGCTTCTATCTGGGGAGTAGCTACATTATCGAATAAGACTACCAGTTCGTCACAGAGAACATTGGGATGGATTAGCCTTTTAGGTGGTGTAGGATGCGATATAGGAGGGGAGATTTTAATATTAAATGGGCAGAAGGCTTTAGCAACTGCAGTTCATTTGTTTAATATGAAATATTCTAAGAAAGCATCTGTAAATCTGGGTGTTGGAGATAGAGCAGCAGGATTAGTCATTAACTGGTAACCGAATTATTCAAAGAGCATGAAAAATATAATTGAAGTAAGCAATCTTGTTAAGAATTACGGAGATTTTCAGGCCGTTAAGGGGATTAGTTTTGATGTAAAGGAAGGAGAAATATTTGGATTGCTTGGTCCTAATGGTGCTGGTAAATCGACTACCTTAGAAATTATTGAAACACTTCGTGAAAAAACCAGTGGGACTATTATAGTTGATGGACTGAATATTGATACCAATCCTAATGATATAAAGAAAATAATTGGCGTACAGCTGCAGACCAGTGGATTTTATCCTGGCTTGAACCTTGTTGAGTTAATTAATTTATTTTGTGGATTATATAATCAGGAAGCTGATCCTAAAACTTTACTGGAGAAAGTAAATCTATACGACAAGGCTAAATCGAAAGTAAAGGAGCTTAGTGGTGGTCAGAAACAACGATTCTCAATTGCAACTACTTTAATTAATAAACCTAAGATCATTTTTCTGGATGAACCTACAACAGGTCTTGACCCTCAGGCAAGAAGAAATCTGTGGGACTTAATAAGAGATATCCGTGATCAGGGAACTACAGTTATTCTTACTACGCATTATATGGACGAAGCTGAAGTTTTGTGCGATAGAGTAGCCATTATTGATGAAGGAAAGATTATTGCAATTGCTACACCAGATAAACTGATAGATGATCTGGTAGCTACTGGGTTTGAGCGTCCTAAAGAGATGAAACAAGCAAATCTGGAGGATGTGTTTATCAACCTTACTGGACATGATATTCGGGAATTATAGAATGATTTTAATTATAGGTTGCTAATACCTAATTGAATTATATACTTTTTAATAAATGGGGAGAATTGTTTAATTCTCCCCATTATTTTTTTATACTAACTCCTTAACCATGAATTCTATACTTTTGCGCCACTAAAAAATATAAACAAATGAGCACTCAACTTTCATCATTATTGCAACGTTTCAATGAGCCAGAAACGTTGAAGATGGCTAAATTAGGAAGAGAATTAAGAGCAAAAGGGGTAGATGTTATCGATCTTAGTCTAGGAGAACCAGATTTCGATACGCCTCAACACATTAAAGATGCTGCTATAAAAGCCATCAATGATAACTGGAGCCATTATACTCCGGTTGCTGGTTTCTTAGATTTAAAAGAGGCAGTATGTACTAAACTTAAACGCGACAATAATCTGGATTATAAACCAGAAAATGTTATAGCTTCAACAGGGGCAAAACAAACTTTAGCGAATGTAATTCTTGCTTTGGTTGATAAAGATGATGAAGTAATTATCCCTACACCTTACTGGGTTACGTATTCTGAGCTGGTAAAGATTGCTGGTGGTAAAGTGGTAGAAATCAGAACTACAGTAGAAAGTAAGTTCAAGATTACGCCTGCTGAATTAGAGGCTGCTATTACGCCTAAAACAAGAGTATTTATGTTCTCTTCTCCTTGTAATCCTTCTGGATCTGTTTACAGTAAAGAAGAGCTTGCAGGATTGGCAGAAGTATTCCGTAAGCATCCTGGTATTGTTATACTAAGTGATGAAATATATGAATACATCAATTATATGGGTAAGCACGAAAGTATTGCTCAGTTTGATGATATTAAAGATCAGGTGGTGGTTATTAATGGTCTTAGTAAAGGGTTTGCAATGACTGGATGGCGCCTTGGTTATATGGCTGCTAATGTAGAAATAGTAAAAGCTTGTGAGAAACTACAAGGTCAGTTTACTTCCGCTACTTGTTCCATCACACAAAAGGCTGCTGTTGCTGCTTTCGTAGGCGATTTAAAGCCTAGTCAGGATATGGCTGAAGAGTTTGTAAGAAGAAGAACTAAAACGCTTGAGTTGGTAAAAGATATTCCTGGTTTAAAATGTTTTGAACCAGAAGGTGCATTCTATATCTTCCCAGATATGAGCTATTATTTTGGTAAATCGAATGGTACTGAAGTAATTACCAATTCTGCAGATATGAGTATGTATTTATTAAATACTGCTCACGTTTCTTCTGTAATGGGTGAAGCTTTTGGAGAACCATATTGTGTTCGTTTTTCTTTTGCGAATAGCATGCCTAATATAGAAAGAGCATGGAGCAGAATTAAAGAAGCTTTAGCTAACTTGAAATAATATTATACAGGAAATAATATTTATTCTCTTTCCATTTTAATAAATAGATCCCTTAGTATTAAATTACTAAGGGATTTTATTTTTGACGCTATATTATGTTTGTTTTATTAATAAAAAGTATGGTGATAGGCTAAAAATTAATTTTATACATATCTAACTTTTGAGGATAGACTAAAAATCAATTTTATATGCATCTGACTTTTAAGGATGGACTAAAAATCAATTTTATATGCATCTGACTTTTGAAGATAGACTAAAAATCAATTTTATATGCATCTGACTTTTGAAGATAGACTAAAAATCAATTTTATATGCATCTGACTTTTGA
>CAIVPM010000482.1 GCA_903907815.1 uncultured Chitinophagaceae bacterium
CGTTTTATTACCTTTCTTGATAGTGATGATATCTGGTTGGCTAATAAATTAGAAAAGCAACTTGCTTTTATCACGTCAAACAACTATTCTATTATATATTCTAATTATGAGAAAATATCTTATAATGGAGAAAGAAGCAATAGAATTGTAAAAATGCCAGAAGTTGTAAATTACAAAACGATACTTAAATCGAATGCTATTCCTTGCTTAACTGCAATGTATGATATTGATAAACTAGGTAAATTATTTCAAATGGAAGACCGGTTTTATATGTCAAATGAGGACTATATCATGTGGGTTCAGACCTTAAGTAAGGGTATTCTGGCACATAAACTGGATGAAGTACTTGCATATTACAGACTAAGTGAACACTCCATTTCTAAGAATAAAATTAGAATGGCCTCCATAAGATGGTATATTTATAGAGATATTGTAGGACTTAGTATTTTAAATACAATCTATTATTACATTTGTTACCTCTTTATAGGTATTAATAAATATTTTAAATAAATTATATGAAAGTAGCATTGATTACTGGGATTACTGGACAAGATGGGGCATACTTAGCAGAGTTTCTCCTAAAAAAAGGGTACGAAGTACATGGTATTAAAAGAAGAAGTTCTTTGTTTAATACTGGACGTATAGATCATTTCTACGAGGATCCACATATTCCTAATCGTCACCTTACCTTACATTATGGTGATTTAACCGACAGTACTAACCTGATTCGTATAATACAGGAAGTTCAACCTGATGAAATATACAATCTGGCAGCAATGAGTCACGTTCATGTAAGTTTTGAGACTCCAGAATATACTGCAAATGCCGATGGTATAGGTACACTTAGAATTCTGGAAGCAGTGAGACTATTGGGCCTTATCAACAAAACTAGAGTATATCAAGCATCTACTTCCGAATTATACGGTTTAGTTCAAGCTGTTCCTCAGAGTGAAACTACACCATTTTATCCTCGTTCCCCTTATGCTGTTGCAAAACTTTACGGATACTGGATTACTGTAAACTATCGCGAAGCTTATGGCATGTATGCATGCAATGGTATATTATTCAACCATGAATCACCTAATAGAGGGGAAACATTTGTTACCAGAAAGATTACACGTGCTGTAGCTAAAATTGCTTTAGGATTACAAAAAGATTTGTATCTTGGTAATTTAAATGCTCAGCGTGATTGGGGACATGCAAAAGATTATGTAGAAGGTATGTATTTAATATTACAACAAGAAAAACCGGAAGATTTTGTTCTGGCTACCGGAATTACTACTCATATCAGAGATTTTGTTAAGATGGCATTTGCTGAAGTAAACATTGAAGTTGCTTTTAAAGGTGAGGCTGAAAATGAAATTGGCTATGTAATTAATAATGGTGGAAATGAATTTGTAGCAATTGGTACTGAAGTTGTAAAAGTTGACCCTAGATATTATCGTCCTACTGAGGTTGATTTGTTAATTGGAGATCCTACTAAAGCAAATACAAAACTTGGCTGGTTTCCTAAATATGACTTACCAATGCTGGTAAAAGAAATGGTAACTGCTGATGTTGAACTATTTAAAAAAGAGAAACATCTTAAAGACAGTGGTTTCAGTATCAATAACAACGCTGAATAATAAATGAATAAACACGATAAAATATACATTGCAGGTCATCGTGGGATGGTTGGGAGTGCAATTGTAAGAAAACTAAAACTAGAAGGTTTCAATAACATTATTACCAGAACTTCCAAAGAGTTAGACTTAAGAAATCAACAAGCAGTTAATGATTTTTTTATTGCTGAAAAGCCTGAATATGTTGTTCTAGCTGCAGCAAAAGTTGGTGGAATAGTTGCCAATAATACATACAGAGCGGAGTTTATTTATGATAATTTAATGATGGAGGCAAATGTTATACATACTGCTTACCTAAATAATATAACTAAACTATTGTTTTTAGGATCATCTTGCATTTATCCTAAACATGCTCCTCAACCATTAAAAGAAGAATATCTGCTTCAAGGTTATCTGGAACCTACTAACCAGCCTTATGCGGTAGCAAAGATTGCTGGAATTGAGCTTTGCGATTCTTACAGAAGTCAGTACGGTTGTAATTTCATTTCTGCTATGCCTACTAATTTGTATGGTCCTAATGATAATTATGATTTAGAAAAATCTCACGTACTACCAGCCTTATTAAGAAAGTTTATAACTGCTAAGAAAAATGCAGTTACAACTGTTGAACTATGGGGAACAGGTACTCCAAAGCGTGAATTTTTGCATGTTGATGATCTTGCAGATGCTTGTTATTTCCTGCTTGAAAATTATAGTGAAAAAGGTTTAGTTAACATAGGTTGTGGTGAAGATGTTACCATACTGGAATTAGCAGAGATAATTAAGAAAACTGTTGGCTTTGACGGAGAAATTGTATTTGATACGACCAAACCAGATGGCACTATGCGCAAATTAATGGACATTTCTAAAATAAAATCTTTTGGCTGGCAACCATCCATTAGTCTTGAAGATGGTATTGCCTCTGTTTACAACGAAATAAAAGATATTGTTTGGTAGTACTTTAGGCTGCCAGGCAAATTCTATTTAAAAAAGGTATTTTAGATACAAATTTTGTAATCCCCTTATTATCATCCAATGTGATTAATAAGGGGATTATTAATAGTACTTCAAACAAAATTCTATATCTTATTATTGCTCCAAAGAATGGTACTATATATCCTATGATTAAATAGTTTATTACGGCAAAAGTTATTAAAGACATCCATAAAGGATTTTTGAGAATATTTATTAAGGATTTATTTTTAATGAGAGCCAGTATCAATATTACTATCATTAACAGATTCTCTAAAGCAGAAACTAATAATAATGGGGATTTACTCTCAGTAATATACGGCCTTAGAAAGGAATGATTTAGTGCAGCAGGAAGATCTTTTATATAGCTGGATATATTTTTGTTTAGTGGCTCAATTGGTAAAAATGAATTGCCTTTTAATTCCAGAAACTTATGCTGTCTTTCAGCCATCTGTTTTGGAAGATTTAGGCTATCAGGAGCGAAACTCGTTAAGAAAAAACACAATAAACAAATAGATATTGTAATTGCTGTTACAGGTAGAATCTTTTTTTGAAAGTTTATAGAGATGTAATAAGCAATAAACACTGGAAATAACGACATAGCCACAAAATTTCTGATTAAGAATACAAAGAAGAAGAACATCACACACAATATTAGGTATTTAATCTTCTTTCTGTCGTTTAATAATATAGTAAAATAATAAATGCAGCCTGTTATAGCAGGAAATATTAAACCATCTTTTCTAATACCGCTTTCCCAGAACAATAATGGAGGAAATAAAAAGATAACCAGAAACAGTAATTGTTTCTTAGAAGGGAAATGGCTTACCAATAATTTATATAAAAAGTAATGTCCCCAGAATGTAACTACATTAAAGAATAATACATTGATATAATAATGTCCCCTACTTACAATATTGAAAACAGCTAGCATCTTTATCAGGATGTTATATTGAAGATCTTTCCAGTAAGAAGATTCGCTATTGAAGAATGTAAGTACCTGATTATTTTTATAATGATGTTGAAATAAATCAGCAATAAAAAACAAAGGATCCCTTTTCAATACTTCATACTCTTGCAATGATAATTGATGATATTGCCAGGTATCATCTCCTTTATATACAGTTAGAAATAAGAATCCATAAATACAACCAATAACACACTTGATAAACATAATCAGCATGCTTTGCTCAAAGGTTACTATTATTTGATTGGTTTTTGTTAGCCAATAAAATAAACCAACAATAAGTAGTAAACTAATGAAGAAAGAAAGAAAGAAAGACATTATTTATATTTAGGAAGTAAACTTACTTATACATACTATTTGAAGGAAGATTATTAATGATTTCATTCATTTTTACACAAATTGATTCATAACTAAACTTGTCAGAATAAACTTTAAGGGAATTATTTCCCATTTCATTAAATAGATTATTATCATAAAAACGAACTATTTGGTCAGCAAGTGTATTAAAATCATTTTCTTCAATAAGATTACCATTATACCCATCTTGTACAATTTCACTTACACCACCCACATTGGTAGCAATGATAGGTTTAGCGTACTGCATAGCTTCTATTAATGCTATAGGCAACCCTTCATAATGGGTAGGTAAAATAACTAAATCACTGGATTTATAATATTTATCAATTTCAGTAGTTTCTCCTGCAAGTGTTACAAATTCCCCTAAATTGTAATGTTTAAGGAGGTTTATAATTCTTTTCCTTTCGGGGCCATCCCCTATCAAAATCAGATTAATATCTCTCCTATTCAAGATATTCACAATTTTATTAAACGCTTTAATAGCAGTAGGATGATCCTTTTGTTTTCTAAACCCAGCCACCATTAATACATTATGATAAATACTTTTATTAGGAGAAAGTAGTGCTTTTCTTTCGTGGATATTTGGACAAATCAGCATTTTCCTTTTATCAATACCAATCTTACTTTGTCCAAATGCTCCAGTATGCTCCGATACACAAAAATATTTATCAGAAATACCTTTCATTAAGTACTCAATAGTATATCCAAATAGATATTGTATTGTAGGGGTTCCTTTTTCGAAAGACCAGCCATGAACAGTAAACAAATTAGGGACATTTCTTTTATAACAGGCTATTCTAGCAATAATCCCTGCTTTAGAGGAATGAGAAATTACAATATCTGGATTAAAAGAATCAATCTCAGCAATAATTTTATTGATGGCCTTAAAATCATTAATAAAAAAATAAGAGTTTCTTAATTCTGATACAAAACTTAATTCAACTGCAAAATTTGACAATTGATTGGAAGCAACACCTAATTTACCAGCAACAATTTTACAGGTATGACCTTTTACAATATGATCTTTCACACATTCCACCAGGTGCCTTTGTGCTCCATACATATTATCCAACTCTGTAATTACATGTAAAATCCTCATTAAACTTATGTATATATTTATCAGAACAGGCCTGAAAATCGGCTAATTTATAGTAAGAATTTCAAATCGAGCTAAATAGCTTTGAATGACTTCCTATATTAATTCACAAATAATCGTCTCAGACTCTTATTTTTGTCAATAAAAGGATGGATAATTGTCCTCTTATTTTTTATAATTAATTGACATTAAAAATTACTTAATAGGTAAAATGAAGAAAATAATTATCACTGGTGGTGCAGGTTTCATAGGAAGCCATGTTGTAAGATTATTCGTTAATAAATATCCTGATTATACGATAATCAATTTAGATGCTTTGACTTATGCTGGCAATTTAGAAAATTTGAAAGACATAGAAACTTCTCCGAATTATTGTTTTGAAAAAATAAACATCCTTGATGCAGAAGCGCTTAAAGCAGTATTTGTAAAACATAATGTAACAGATGTAATACATCTTGCAGCTGAGTCGCATGTTGATAGATCTATCATTGCTCCTTTGGATTTTGTTTATACTAATGTAATAGGAACGGTTAACCTTTTAAATGTTGCTAAAGAATTCTGGAAAAAAAGTTTGGATCAACATTTGTTCTACCATGTATCTACCGATGAAGTTTATGGTGCTTTGGGGGCAGATGGTCTATTTACCGAAACTACTCCTTATCATCCCAACTCACCTTACTCTGCCAGTAAAGCTTCTTCGGATCATTTTGTAAGAGCTTATGCTGAAACTTATCATTTACAAACTGTAATTTCAAACTGTTCTAATAACTATGGCCCTTTTCATTTCCCTGAAAAGCTAATTCCATTATTTATTAATAATATTATTAATAATAAACCTTTACCTGTTTACGGCGATGGCTTGTATACCCGTGACTGGTTGTTTGTGAAAGATCATGCAACTGCTATAGATATGGTTTTCCATAAAGGAAAAATTAATGACACTTACAATATTGGTGGCTTTAATGAATGGAAAAATATTGATTTAGTAAAAATACTTTGTAGTCAGATGGACGTTAAACTTGGAAGAGAAAAAGGCACCAGTAAAAAATTGATCACTTATATTAAAGATCGTCCAGGACATGATAGAAGATATGCAATAGATGCTACAAAAATAAATGCAGAACTTGGATGGAAACCTTCGGTAACATTTGAAGAAGGTTTACAATTAACTATCGATTGGTTTTTTGACAATACTGATTGGTTGAACAATGTAACCAGTGGAAACTACCAACATTATTACGATTCAATGTATTCGAACAAATAATTATTTACTATTCTTTATATGAAAGTTGAGCAAACCATTTTAAAAGATTGTTTCATAATAACTGATACCGTTTTTGGAGACAACAGAGGCCATTTCTTCGAAAGTTTTCATAAACAAAAATTTAACCAACTTACTGGCCTTGATGTTGATTTTGTTCAAGATAATCAATCAAACTCGGCTAAGGGCGTTTTAAGAGGTTTACATTTTCAAAAAGGGGAATATGCCCAAGCAAAACTTGTTAGGGTAATTAAAGGTTCTGTTTTAGATGTTGCAGTAGACCTTCGCCCAGATTCTGAAACTTATGGAAAATCTGTTACCATCGTTTTAACGGAAGATAATCATAAACAGTTATTTGTTCCTCGAGATTTTGGTCACGGATTTATCGTGTTGAGCGATGAAGCTACCTTCTTTTATAAATGTGATAATTATTACAACAAACCATCTGAAGGGGGTATCATATACAGTGATGCTGATCTTGCAATTGACTGGCAGCTGCCTGCAGATCAGATACTATTATCTGACAAAGACTTATTATTACCAACTTTTAAAGAGTATACACATTCTATCAATAATCAATAAATCATGAAAGGAATAATTTTAGCAGGTGGAAGTGGTACCAGATTGTACCCTATAACTAAAGGCATCAGTAAGCAATTGATTCCTATCTATGATAAGCCAATGATTTATTACCCACTGTCGGTTTTAATGTTGGCAGGTATAAATGAAATACTGATTATCACTACTCCAGAAGATTCCGCTCAATTTCAACGTTTGTTAGGTGATGGTAGCGAGGTAGGATGTATATTTTCTTATGCAGTGCAGGCCGTTCCGAATGGTTTAGCACAGGCATTTGTAATTGGTGCTGATTTTATTGGTACTGATAAAGTAGCACTTATTCTGGGAGATAATATATTTTATGGTACTGGTTTTAGTAAACTTATCCAATCTTTTAATGATGTAGATGGTGCAGCCATTTTTGCTTATAAAGTGCATGATCCAGAACGTTATGGTGTTGTAGAATTCGATAAGGACTTAAAAGCATTATCTATTGAAGAAAAGCCTGTTACTCCCAAGTCTAATTTTGCAGTTCCCGGTTTATATTTTTACGACAATAATGTTGTAAAGATTGCTAAAGAAATACCCTTATCTCCTCGTGGAGAATATGAAATAACTGATGTTAACAGGGTTTATCTTGAAAAAAACAACTTACATGTAGGAGTAATGAATAGAGGTACTGCCTGGTTGGATACTGGAACATTTGATTCTTACAGCGATGCATGTGAGTTTGTAAGAGTAATAGAAAAAAGACAAGGATTTAAAGTAGGCTGTATAGAAGAAGTTGCTTATCGTATGGGGTATATTGATCGAGCTCATTTATTAACCTTAGCAGATAAGTATGCCAAGAGTGGTTATGGTGAATACCTTCGTAAACTAGATTAATAAACAATAGATTCATATAAAAAACCTTTTCATTTCTATATCAAGAAAGGGTTTTTATCATAGAATCATACTATAATATATCCTAAGTTTAAAATGGGGAAACAATTCTAATATCATTAAAACTTATTTTGTATTTAGGCTATATCTTTGCGCCTCGAAAAAAAGTATATGAAGTTTTATAATGTTATAATAAAGTATCGTTTTTATTTGGGTATTCTGGCAATTGTACTAGCTATTACCGTAAATATTGTAGCCAGTTTCTGGCCTTCTTTTATTTTGTACTTTATTGGTGTAATTGCATTATTCAGTCATTTCTTTATTGGTCCTTTACGATTAATTCAGGAACCAATGGAAAAGGGCGATACGGCTGAAGTAGAAAGAATTTTAGCCTCTATATGGTTTCCTAAATTATTATATTCTCCTATCCGTTCTACTTATTTTACCTTAAAAGGTAATCTGGCAATGATGAATCAGGATTTTGATAGTGCTGAGAAACATTTAAAGATGAGTAGCAGCATTGGTACAGCTATGCCAGAGGCTGAAGGTGCCAACAAACTTCAATTGGGCATGATGGCTATGCAAAAAGGAGATATGCGTCAGGCAGAGACTTATATGCGTGCTGCTTTACGAGCAGGATTGGCTGATAATGAAAGTAAGGCTGTTGCTTTTCTTAGTATGTGTCAGTTTATGGTAAACAAGCGTGAATTCAGAGCAGCAAAAGATTTTTTTCGTAAAGCTAAAGCTTGTAAACCTACTACTCCACAAGTAGTAGAACAGATAAAAGAAATGGATAAGCATATGGCTAGAATGCCTGGGTAATGGTTATTAAAATATTTAAAAAAAGAGCGTCTATAGAATTATCTACAGACGCTCTTTTTTTTATGAATTACAATTTAAACTCTTATTTCTAAACTAACTATTGCATTATACAAACATTTCCCATACTAATTTATACTACTAGCAGGGTACAAATGTGTAAAAGTGAGCTTAAGATGAATAAACAAGACAGCGAAATGGGTAACAGTAACATTATTATACATTCAAGTTGACTTATTGACAATTCAAACTGGATTGAAGTGGGTTCATTACTACTTTGTCTGCACTTCCACAACAATATGATGTAGTTATATTACTTTACAATGGATTATTGAAGGTTTATAATGGATTCAACAAGGAATATTATTTATTCAAGTAACATTATTAACAACTCTTGTTGCCTTATTATATATTCATCTTACTTTATTGACGATTCAAATTAAAATTGTGCAAATAGGAGAACACAAACTGCCTGAGAATTTCAAAAGGCTGTTTGTAGAAAGGAATTAAGTGAATAAACAGCTTATCGAAGTATTGTAATAGTTCCACTTAAGGTTGGTAGCTTAAAGCCTCTATCGAGTATATAGTAATATACTCCCATAGGTACATCCTGACCGTTATATTTACCATCCCATTTAACATATTTATCATGGCAATAATATACTATCTGCCCGTTTCTATCAAATACTTTCAAGCTTATGCCAGGAAATCTATCTAAGTTAGGAATTACCCAGTAATCGTGATTCTGATCTCCATTTGGAGAAAATACATTCGGAATATCTATTGGTTCCAAAACTACTACATGCAATGTATCTTTTCCTGGGCACCCGATGGAATCTTTAATTGTGAGTGTATATGTTATATCATTTGCAGGAGTACAAACAGGATTCAGTATTGTATTATTATTCAAGAAAATACCTGGTGACCAGTTAATGGTAGAATTGTTATCTAATCCAGTAACCAGCGGATTTAAAGTAATTGAATCGTTTTTTAATACATAGACAGTATAGCCATTATTTACTGTAGGTAATGATTGCACAATTACCGGCAACTTATAAAGGCTACTAATACATCCATATTGATCTATTATTCTATGTGTTACATAATAACGATTAGCATTAGGATAGGTATAAGTGATAAACATACCAGAATCTACAACTCCATTACCAAAATTCCATAAAGAAGTTACTACAGGATTGCTGGAAGTATTATCGCTAACAGTGATAGAATCACCCAAACAGATATTAGCAATAAATGGATTAATAGTAAAGGAACAAGAAGGTATCGGATGCACTAATTCTGAAAAAGAATCGATAGCTGTTCCACAGAAATTAGATACGCTATAAGTAATGGTATCAATGCCTGCCGATACAGCCAGCAGGTTACCTTTATTATCTATTGTTGCAACCGTTGGATTTAAACTTAACCATGTACCTCCTATACCTGCATTTGTAAGTTGTGTAGAAGCGGCAGTACACAATGAATCTTTTCCTTTGATAGGAAAAGCAACCGGTGGTGCCAACACTGTTATACCAAAGCTTTTAGTAGTAGTGCCGCAAGTATTGGTAACAGCATAACTAATGGTAGCTGTACCCACCGATGATCCTGTAACAATACCAACAGGAGAAACAGGTGCAATGGAAATATTACTACTTGTCCAGGTTCCTGCCAATGTATTATCGGTTAATTGAGTAGTTGTATTAATACAAATATTATTTGCCCCACTTATATCAGCAACTGTAGGCACATCGTTTATATAAACAACAAACTGTTTAGAAGTTGTTCCGCAAGTGTTGGTTACTGAATAAATAATAACTGAAGAACCAGATTTTACCCCAGCTACTAACCCATTTGAATTAACTGTTGCAGAAGGGGTACCACTTGTCCAGATACCTGCAGGTGTAATATTCGTCAACTGTAAAGTTCCATTTACACAAACAGAATCGTATCCGGTAATAGGGCTAACAAATGGAGCAGTACCCGCTACAATGGTTATATGCTGAGAATCTGTGCCGCATAAATTAGTTACTGAATAAGTTACCAGTGCAGTTCCTCCTGCTAAAGCAGTGGCAAGCCCTGAATTATCTACAATTACTACCGCAGTATTATTGCTGGACCATGTTCCACCAACCGTACTTTCGAATAATTGTGTATTAGTATTTACACAAATATTATTATTCCCAACAATTGGTTTCACCACTGGTAATGCACCTACAATAATATTCATGGTTTGTGTAGTGGTACCACAACTATTGGTTAAAGAATAACTGATGATGGTATTGCCAGCAGCAATGCCCTGTACTAATCCAGAGTTGCTTACTGTGGCAGCTGCAGTATTACTACTAAACCATGTGCCAGCAGCGGTTATACCCGATAACTGCAAGGAGTTATTTGCACATAGTGAATTGCCCCCAGTTATTGGATTAACCACAGGTAATGCCTTTGTAGTTAACACCAGCGTAGCTGCACTGTCGCACCCTACAGTATTGGTAAGATGAACAGTATATGTACCAGCAGTATTATAACTATTTCCATTCCATAAATATGGCAAAGTATTTGCACAAACATTAACTGGTGTTAAAGATACAGAAACAGCATTTACACTTAACACCAATGTAGCAGCACTATCGCAACCTGCAGCATTGGTAAGATGTATAGTATAGGTACCTGCAAAAAGGAAACTATTTGAATTCCAGGTATAAGGTAATGCAGCCTGACAAACGCTTACTGGAGTTGAAGATGCTGTTGGCGACTTTAAGGTTAATACTAAAGTTGCTGCACTATCACAACCTACTGCATTGGTAAGATGAATGGTGTAAGACCCTGCTGAACCATAACTATAACCATTCCAAGTATAAGGTAAAGCAGAAGGACAAATACTTATTGCTGTAGATGATGTGGAAGTAGCTTTTAAAGTTAACCCTAAAGTAGTAATACTATCGCAACCTACTGCATTGGTGAGGTGAATAGTATAACTTCCTGCTGCTGCATAGCTATTGCCATTCCAACTGTAAGGCAAATCAGTAGGGCAAATTCTTATAACTGTTGAGGATGTAGATGTAGCTTTTAAAGTTAATATTAGTGTAGCTGCACTATCACATCCAACAGCATTAGTAAGATGTACTGTATAGTTGCCCGCTGTAGCATAACTATTGCCATTCCAACTATAAGGCAAAGCATTAGGACAAATACTTACTGCTGTAGATGACGTGGAGGTAGTTTTTAAAGCTAACACTAATGTAGCTGCACTATCACAACCAACAGCATTAGTAAGATGTACAGTATAGTTGCCCGCTGTAGCATAGCTATTGCCATTCCATGAATAAGGTAAATCTGTAGGACAAACACTTACTGGTGTTGAAGAAACAGAAGGGGCATTTACTGTTAATGCTAATGTAGTTGCACTATCGCAACCTAAAGAATTGGTAAGATGTACTACATAATTTCCTGCAGTAGCATAAGTATTACCATTCCAACTATAAGGTAATGCAGATTGACAAATAGTAACTGTAGTAGTTGATGTAGATATTGCATTTAAAGAAAGGATTAAAGAGGCAGCACTATCGCAACCTGCTGCATTGGTAAGATGCACTAAATACGAACCTGCAGATGAATAATTATTGCCATTCCATAAATAAGGCAAAGCTGATGGGCAAACACTTACAGTAGTATTTGAAGAAGTGGGCAATTTGGAAGTTAATAGTAATGTAGCAGCACTATCGCAACCCAACGCATTATTAAGATGAATGGTATAAGAACCAGCAGTAGTATAACTATTGCCATTCCATAAATAAGGATATGCAGTAGGACAAATGCTTATAGCTGTTTTAGATATTGAAGGTGCATTTACAGTAACAGATTGTGTTTGAGCAGCAACACCACAAGTATTGGTAATACTATAAGTAATAGAAATATTGCCAGCAGCAACACCTGTTACAACACCACTATTATTAATGGTTGCAATAGTATTATCGCTGGAAGACCAGACTCCACCAGCATTTGCATTAGTTAAACTAATAGTATTATTTATACAGACAGCATTAGCCCCGACTATTGGTGGGGTAACGGGTCCATTAGTTATGGTTAATGGCTGTGATTGCAAAGAAGCCCCACAAGCATTTGTAACAGTATAATTAATGGTTACATTCCCTTGAGCAACAGCTGTAACTATTCCAGCAGTAGGGATAACAGTAGCAACAGCAGTGTTACTACTACTCCAAACACCACCAGTCAGCGTATTGGTAAGGGTGATGCTGGAACCGGTACATAACTTATTAAGACCAGCAATTGCAGGCACCACAGGAACTGTGGTTATAGATACAGAATCGGTAGCAGTCATAACACCACAGCCAACGCCTGCTGTACCATAAGTATATAAAATTTGATAGCTACCAACGGAACTTGCAGAAGGATTTATGGTGCCATTAGCAGCAATAGACAAACCAGTTGGTGAAGAAGAAAAAGATCCATTTGTAAGTGAGCCAGGAGCAAAGATTACTGTTTGATTAGGGTCGGATTTACAATAGATTGGTTTGGAATAACTTATACCTGCACTTTGTGGTTGAACAATAACCGAAGTAGTAAAAGGACAATGTGCTGGGCCTACAGTATAGGTAATTGTATAAGTACCTGCTATACTTGAACCTAAGTTAATTAAACCTGAGACTGAATCAATAACTAATCCAACTGGTGTAACAGTGTATCTGCCACCCGTATCGCCAGTTTGTGTAACTGCCTTTATGCCAACAGGACAGAAAGGACTACCCGGATAAGAAATAGTTGCCTGAGTAATAACCACATTTGAAGGAATAGATGTTTTACTACAACCTGCTGCTGTAGAAGTTTTAACAGTGTAATTTCCGGCTGAACTTGCTGTATAACTAATACCTATTGCACCAGCTATTATAGCATTACTATTATACCATTGATTGATGTTTCCTGCCAATGCAGTACTGGTAAGTAATAATGTACTTCCAATACAAATTGTATCAGGACCAATGGGATTAATTGTTGGCACTGCAGGATAAGGACTAACTGTTACTATTATAGAGTCTCTGGGACTTTCACATTTTGTAGAAGTATCAAAGTCGCTTACATAATATTTAACGGTTCCTAAAGTAGCGCTGGATAATGTAGGTACAGGCTTTCCTGTAGACGTACCACCAACAGGAACAGAATACCATTTTAAAGTATCCATAGTAGAAGCCACTGTAGCCGTTAAACTGGTAACTGGATCGTTCTGACAGAAGTTTAATGGAGATATTACAGTTGGTGAAACTGGTGGAGTAGCAGATTGAGTTTCAGCAACACTTGCAGCATCATTTACTAAATAATTTAATGTACAAGTTGCTGTGGTAGACTGCGTTTTATTAATCATATCAACAGCAAATATTTCGGTAGTAGAAGTACCGGTACTTACTGCGTAGGCCTGATTATTAGCGCAAGGAACTGTAACACTTGCAAAACCAAAAACTTTAGTACCGGCATTGAAGTTCATGTATAAAGTACTGTTTGCAGGCTTGGAAATATTAACTTCAATCAATGCATTATTGGTAGAACTCCCTCCAACATTAACTGCTTCGTACAATACACCTTTATAAAACAGCAAATCGCCCCCAATAGTCCAGGTAGAAGGTATAGAGCCTAATGCGGCAAAAGTGCCAGTTGTGGGCGTTTTAGGAGTATACGTTTCTATCAAACTACCACTGGCAGCATACACAACACCTCCTGCCCCAACAGTCATTCCGTATATAGCACTGCTTTTGCTATTAAATTGTCCTAATTTGGTGCAGGAAGCAGTAGTTCCTGTTGATGATAAAGTATTCTTATACAACCACCCTTTATTATCAACAATATACAATATTGTACCATCCATTGCTATAGATAATGGATTACCAGTAAAGTTTGTACAGAAAGTAAGTTTTGTACTTTTGCAGGTACCTGTATTTACTTCATATAAATTACCTGCATTATCTAAAGCTATAAAAGTAGCACTCTGTGCATTGATTTGGCTAATACTAAATATAAGACAAAAAACAGAACACAATAATTTAAAAATCTTAGCCATCTATATTAAATATTTCTAATGTTTTCTAAAAGTAACTTCACATTAAACGGTTACTTAAATTCAGAAAACTACTTTTTAAGTTACAAAGGTAACAGCAGTTAGTTTTATATAGATACTATAAGAAATAATATGCTGCTTTTAACCTGTGTTAATTAATTGTTTCCGAAAGTAATCAAAACTACTTTTAAAGTGTATTAACCTATAAGTTCTAATATACATTTAAGGTACTTAAGTTAATTTAAATTGGGTAATCACCGTTTTTAATAACTGCTAATAGTTCACTAAAGATTATACCATTAAGAAAATAATATAAACTTAACATATAGTTTTGCAAGGGAAGCAGCAGTTATGCTTTAAGAGTTATCATTAAGCTTGCATATCAATTGTAATTACAATTGTATAATTAAATTTATTTATGAAAAGAATATTCACTTTAGGTATCTTTATTTTTCTTCTTTCTATACTTACATCAAAAGCACAAATAAAAATTTTATTTGATGCAACCAAAGCAGAAACTGCAGGTAATGCTGATTGGGTAATAGATGCAAAGAATCATAATTTAGCTTACAGTGGCACTACAGGACTACCTTATGTATCTACTGGTACTACTAAACAATCAAATCCAGCTATTTTACCTTCTCCTGATCAAAGTACTGTAACATCTTCTACAGCTGAAACTTATTGGGAAGGCGCTTTATCCAACTGGGCAATTGACTGTGTAATAAAAGGATACCATGTAGAAACACTTCCTCCTGTTACTGGCAAAATAACTTATGGTGATAATACCAATCTTCAGGACTTATCCAAATACGACATATTTGTTGTTGACGAACCTAATATCAAATTTACTTTAGCAGAGTCGAATGCAATCGTAAATTTTGTAAAAAATGGTGGAGGATTATACTTAATTTCTGACCACATGAATTCAGACAGAAATAATGATGGCTGGGACTCTCCCATGATTTGGAGAGATTTAACCAATAACAATACTGTTCAGAAAAATCCTTTTGGGATTACCATTGATTCAACTGATATTTCAGGAACATTCAGTAATAAAATTACCTCTGCAACTGATTCTTTGCTTCATGGTCCTATGGGTTCACCTACTCAAGTTAAATGGAGTGCTGGTGCTACTATGACTATAGATAAAACGGCAAACCCTTCGGTAAAAGGCGTCTTCTTTAATACCAGTAATACCAGTGGAAATACAGGAGTACTTTGTGCTTATGCAAGATATGGTAAGGGTAAAGTAGTTGCTATGTCGGACAGTTCACCTTTTGAAGATGGGACAGGTAATCCAAGTACTACTTTATATAATGGATATACAGGGGATGTTGCTGGTCAGCATAGACTATTGATTATGAATGCAACCATCTGGCTGGCTACTAAAGCTGCAGGTGTACCTTTAGAGTTTATAGATTTTACTGCTACATTAAATAATCAGAACAATACTTTATTGAACTGGACAGTTAATCAATCCGGTGATGATATTGATAATTTTGAAGTTCAGTTTTCTGGAAATGGAGAAACATTCTCTACTTGCAGTAACGTTAGTTTATACAATAATGAAGGTACCGTAAACTACTACTATACCGACAATAAAATAGCTAATTATCATAATGCAGGAGTGGTATATTACCGCATTGCTTCTAACTTTAAAAATGGTTCTGTAAAGTATTCAAAAGTTGTTTCTGTTCATCCGCCTAAGAGAACAGAAATGACTGTATATCCTAATCCTGCTAAGAATAAATTGATGATACATGTAGAGCCATTTACGCAAAGCGCTGCTCTAATAGTGATGAGTACAGAAGGTAAGGTAGTATATGAACAAAACATGAATGAATGTTCTGGTAGTCTTATTATTCCTGTAATGAATTTCACTAACGGAAATTACTTTATAAAGCTTCAAAAAGCGGATGGCAGTTCTTATACTGCTGCCTTTATTAAGAACTAATGCGAATCAAGGGTTAAAAGTTAGACAATATCATCAATGCTACAGTAATCTTTCCGTACAAGTGAAGTTTAAGTCCATTTTCAGACCTGACTTTGGAAGCATTTTGAATTTGCGTCAATTCA
>CAIVPM010000483.1 GCA_903907815.1 uncultured Chitinophagaceae bacterium
CTTGCCTTTGTATTCATTATTAATTGGCTGTTTGTATTCCTCCTGACTCCTACCTCCTATATTCTCTGTACTACTCCTTGCCTTTGTATTCATTATTAATTGGCTGTTTGTATTCCTCCTGACTCCTACCTCCTACCTCCTATCTCCTATATTCTCTGTACTTCTCCTTGCCTTTGTATTCATTAGCTAATCAGCAAATTAGCTAATTAGCTAATTGTTCATCATCCTCACCTCAAACACATTCAAAACCCTTTCCCGAATAGTTCCTCTCAGAATATAATCAGCATATCCCAACATTGAAATAGAGATAACAATGCCTCCAGCTATATGCGATTTTATTGTTATCAATCCCTCCTCATCACTGTATAAAATCCTCAACTTCTTTTTCAGTTGTTCCACACTCTTTGCTCCTACTATAGGTGATCCTGTTTCATCATCAACAATTACAATTTTTACAGGAGTAAACCGTACACCAAGTATAGTCACAGTTGCAGCATGTACAATACCAGTAACCATTGTAGGAGCCAAAACTTCACAATCAATTTTTACAAGCGTAATAATATTAGCTACATTTTTACGTCCTGCAAGTACTGCCTGATTTACTACTTTACTTCCAGTGTCCATTTTAGTTTTAATAGTAATTGCAGGCACTTCTTTAATACCATCATATTTACGCACTAGCATTGCTGCTGCATCAATATCCTTTTGTTTAATATTAGTCAGATAGTCAAGATTTTCTTTTATAGCAAGTATAGTCAACATCTCAGTTGCATGCTCTACAGCAATTAGTTTCGCTGCTCTCGATATATAATCAGAACGCCTTTTCAGCTTCATCCTCAACCCTTCATTGGTAGGCGCTTGTCTACACTTTATTATAGACCTTCTTAAAAGATTCATAACAGCATTCGACATGTTATTCTTTGCCACCAATACATCATCAGTACTTACAATTTCAATCCTGCCTTTTACGTTCCCTGCAGCCAATGCAAGCTTCAGATTAGCATCCATGCTATCCGATTCAATAGTTAGTTCTTCATTATTCTTCTTTAAAGAAGGATTAGCCTTCAAAAAAGCCTGTACACCTACCATCGATGTTATCTCAGCTTGCCTTGTACTATTCATAATCTCAATTTTTAATCGTTAATAGTTGATTTATTTTCATCAATAAATCAAAAAATGTATCTTATTATCCCTCTTTTCCTCCTGACAATTCATTACAACAACCTGAGTTTCATTTACAACATGTTCATAGTCTATTTTTTTCATCTGAGGTGCACTTACAACTAGTTGAGCTTTACTTACAACAACCTGAGCCTAACTTACAACTTATTCATTATCTATTCCTTACAGCTGAGTACAGCATACAACTCTCTGAGATTCATTTACAACATATTCATAGCCTATTCTTTTCATCTGAGGTGCACTTACAACAACCTGAGCCTAACTTACAACTTATTCCCTATCCATTCCTTACAGCTGAGTACAGCATACAACTCTCTGAGATTCATTTACAACATATTCATAGCCTATTCTTTTCATCTGAGATGCACTTACAACATAATGCATATCAATTTTCTTTATTTTAATAGTACAAATACAAATTCAAACCCTTTTTTGTACATAATTACCAATGTATCTGCTCCTTTAATAATGGCAAAATCCAGTATTGGTAACAATTCCATATTAAAGGTAGCCCATACTATACTCCTTACACTTTATATTTCTGTTTTGTACACCCTTAATATCAACAATCATAACCATCACTGATTTCTATCATGAAATTATGTAACCATTGTTACCAATGCCCGAAAAATGGCATTCTAGTTTTGCACTTTATTTAATCATATATAAAGTGATAGTTATGAAAAAGCTTGTTATTCTGGGCGCCGGTACAGCAGGAACCATGATGGCCAATCATCTTCATCATAAACTGGATAGAAATGAATGGAGTATTGATATTATAGATGAAAAAACAGAACATCATTATCAGCCTGGATACTTATTTCTTCCCTTTGATATTTATACACCCGAAAACATTATTAAAAACATCAAGGATTTTATTCCTAAAGATGTACATCTCATTACCCGTAAGATAGATAAAATAATTGCGTCAGAAAATACTATTCAATTAACAGGAGGCGATAAAATACCATACAACTTACTGATTATTGCCACCGGCGCAAAGATTGCTCCCGAAGAAACAGAAGGTATGAAAGGGCCATTGTGGCATAAAGATGTGTTTGACTTTTACACTTATGAAGGTGCCCTTGCATTGCGCAATAAACTGCGTGAATGGGAAGGTGGAAACCTGGTAATACATATTACTGAAATGCCTATTAAATGTCCGGTAGCTCCATTAGAATTTGCTTTTCTGGCGGATGCCTTCTTTACAAACAAAAAGATGCGTAATAAAGTAAATATCACTTATGTAACACCACTAAGTGGGGCATTTACCAAACCAAAATCAACTGCTGCTCTTGAGCATTTACTGGCAGATAAAAACATAGCTATTAAGAGCGACTTTGCTATTGCAGAAATAAACAATGAAAGCAAAACCATTGTAGATTATGGCGGCAAAGAAATTCCCTTTGATTTGCTGGTAACCGTACCTACCAATAAAGGAGACGAGCTGATGGAAAGATCGGGACTTGGCGATGAACTGAACTATGTACCTACCAATAAAGAAACACTACAATCTAAAGCTTTTGAGAACATTTTTGTAATAGGCGATGCTACCAATGTACCCGCCTCGAAAGCAGGCTCTGTTGCTCACTTTGAAGCAGAAATACTAACCGAAAACATTATGTGCTATGTGAATAATAAGCCTATGACAGCTGCCTTTGATGGCCACGCCAACTGCTTTATAGAAACAGGCAACAACAAAGCATTACTAATTGATTTTAATTATACCCACGAACCTGTAGAAGGTACCTTTCCATTTGCTGGAATCGGTCCGCTGGGCTTACTAAAAGAAAGCAAAATGAACCATTGGGGTAAGCTTGCTTTTAGATGGATATACTGGAATATGCTACTAAAAGGAATCCCAATTCCTTTTGTAGGAGCGAATATGAAAACTGCTGGAAAGAATTTTAATTAACCAAAATAACACAGATTATGGAAAAGATGATTGCACAAAAAAGTATCTCTGTAAATGAAGAAGGATACTTAATAAACTTTAGTCAATGGACAAAAGAAGTAGGAGAAGAAATAGCTAAAGATTACAACATAGATCTTACCCCAAGACACTGGGAAGTTATAACCTATCTTCAGAACGAACACAAAAACGAATCGCCTTTAAGTATTCGTAAGATTGGTAAAAGTGGCGTAGTAGACATTAAAGAATTCTATGCACTATTTCCTGATGGACCACTTAAGATTTCTACCAAGATTGCTGGTATTCCTAAACCTGCAAGCTGTATTTAATTATTAACTATAAAATCAACTTATATGAACGAGTATAATGGAGAAATAAAAAAGATGATGATCATCTTATCCAAGGCTTCAATTGAGAACGTATATGCAGCATTTGTGCTGGCTAATGGCGCCAGAATGGAAGGCAAAGAAGCACAGATATTTTTTACCTTCTTTGGCTTAGAAGCGTTGCACAACAAAAAGCTTGATCATTTACATGTAGCTACCGTGGGTAACCCTGCAATGCATATACCTACCATGTTTGGTGGACTGCCAGGTATGGAGGCATTTGCTACCAGTATGATGAAGAAAGAAATGGAGAAACTGGATATGCCAGAAGTTAGAGAATTTTTAGACATTATGAAAGCTTCCGGGGTAAAACTATGGGCTTGTAAACTAGCAATGGAAATGTTTCATTATACCAAAGAAGATATGTATCCTGATATGGATGGCATACTAACTGTTGGAGACTTTTACCATCATGCAGAAGGATTTGGTACACACATGTTATTTATCTAACAGGTATATTTTATTAAACAAAGAGGGAATCAAACCCTCTTTGTTTATACATCATCAATTATTTATTATTGCACATAGTGCTTAATAGGCAATCTGTTGGCAATACTTCTTGCAAGGGTATGCTCGTCGGCATATTCTATTTCACCACCAAAAGCTATCCCTCGGGATATAGTAGTAACATGGCAATTTAAGTGCGTAATTCTTTTCTGTATATAATAAATGGTGGTATCGCCCTGTATGTTTGGATTGAGGGCAAAAATCATTTCCTGTATTTCTTCTTTCTCTACTCTTTCTACCAAAGATTCTATCTGCAACTGATCGGGCCCTACCCCATCGAGCGGGGAGATAATGCCACCCAATACATGGTATACACCATTAAACTGTTGCGTACTTTCTATGGCTATTACATCTCGAATATTCTCTACCACACATACTACCTGCTGGTTGCGCATACTATTGCTACAGATAGCGCATATATCACCATCGCTTATATTATGACAGCGCTGACAAAATTTTATCTCATTGCGCATTTTTGCTATCACCTCACTAAACTGATTTACCTCGGATACGTCTTTCTTCATAAGATGAAGTACCAGCCGCAAAGCAGTCTTTTTACCAATGCCCGGAAGCCTGGAAAATTCATTCACCGCATTTTCTAATAAAGTAGAAGGCAATTGCATGAACTAATGATGTTTAATTGTTGTATTGTTAAATTGCTTTATTGTTTAATTGTCCACTGTATTCACTTTGTGCCTTGTATTTGTATTCATTATCACATTAGATAATTATCAAATTATCACATTTGTATTCTTTGCTTCACTGCTTCATACAAAATCATTCCAGTAGCTACCGAAACATTTAGTGATTCAAATTCTCCTGGCATAGGAATAGAAAAGGGTTCGTCACAAATTTTCATCAACGCAGGATAAACGCCATTTTCTTCTCCACCCATTACTATTGCACAAGGCTCTTTAAAATCTATGTCGAACACCCTGTTTTTAGCAGTCATTTCGGAAGCGAAAACTTTAATACCATTCAGGTGTAAAGTATCTACCGCTTTCATTAGACTATTAACTCTTATGATATTGATATGGGCAAGTGCACCGGCACTACTTTTCATAGCCTCTTCGTTCATGGCTCCTACACCTCTATCTGGCACAATGATAGCCTGAGCCCCACAACAGTGCGCTGTACGGGCTATAGCGCCTATATTCCGAACATCCGTTACGCCATCAAGGATTATGAATAATGGTAATTCTCCTTTGTTAACTACAAAATCTATTACCTGTTGCAAATCCATATAAGTAACCAGTGCTACCATGGCCACTACGCCCTGATGATTGGCTCTGGTTAAAGAATTCAGCTTCTCGTTTGGTACCAGTACTACGGGTATATTTTGCTGCTTTGCAAGTCGGCGAATATCGCCAATATGTTCTCCATTAGCACTACGCTGCATCATTATTTTATCGATAGCCTTACCCGACTGAATGGCTTCAATCAAGGGTAACCGACCTATCACCATTGCTTCTTTTTTAACTTGCATATTATGCTAATTTCAATAATCCTTTTAATAATAATAATTCTACTCTTTGCAATGCAATTACCGACAAGGAATCGGTTATTACTCCATCGTTTACCATCCTGAAAGCTTCTACCAAAGAAAGTTTTTTCACTGTCAGCTGCTCGGTATCTTCTGGCATTGCACTATGTTGCGACAAATCGGAAGCAAGATAAATATAACTGTATTCATCCGATACAGAATTAGATAAATGTGCATTTCCTAAAAGCTCCCAATGCTGTGCTACAATACCTGTTTCTTCTTCAAGTTCTCTCTTAGCTGCCACCAATGGTTTTTCTTCGTAAGGGCATCCACCTTCCGGCACTTCCCAGCTATAGGATTCCGTAGGGAAACGATACTGACCTACCAGATAAGTGTTCATGTCTTTATCCACCGGAACAATTGCTATTGCTATGTTCTTAAAATGTACTTGTCCATATACTCCTTTATTACCAGAAGGATTTATTACATCATGATGAATAACCTTTATCCATTGGTTTTCATATACATTTTGCTCATCTAATATAGTCCATGGGTTATTCAGAAATTCGTTGTTCATAACTCGAAAATAGATGCAAATGTACGGGCAAATATTAATGGAAGATAGTTAATGGATAATTGATAATGGATAATGAAAATGAGTAAATGAAAAATCCCCCCGAATATTCGGAGGGATCTAACAATGTATTCTGTATTAATTATCAAATTGTCACATTATCAAATTATCACATTAAGTTTTATTTCAATCCAAAAGCCTTTTTCACCTTAGGAACAAAATCCAGTTTTTCCCAGGTAAACAATTCTACTTTCACTTTCTTTACTTTACCATCAGGGCTTTTAAATTCCTTAGTTACCACTTCATTCTTTCGACCCATGTGACCATAAGCAGCAGTTTCGCTATAAATAGGGGTACGTAATTTTAATCTTTGTTCTATAAAGTAAGGACGCATATCGAAAACGCCTTCTACTATTTTAGCTATCTGACCGTCGGTCTTTTTAACTTTAGCTGTACCGTAAGTATTAATATAAATACCCATTGGTTGAGCAACTCCAATAGCATAAGAAACCTGCACCAGAACTTCATCGCAAACACCAGCTGCAACCAGGTTTTTAGCTATATGACGTGTAGCATAAGCAGCAGAACGATCCACTTTACTTGGATCTTTACCACTGAAAGCACCACCACCATGAGCACCCTTACCACCGTAAGTATCTACAATAATTTTTCTACCGGTTAAACCAGTATCACCATGTGGACCACCAATAACAAACTTACCAGTTGGGTTGATATGATACTTGATTTTATCATTGAAAAGATGTGCAAATTTCTTGTACTTAGCCTTTACTCTTGGAATAAGAATTTTGATAATATCCGTTTTGATTTTCTCCAGCATTTTTGCTTCGCTGTCAAAATCATCATGCTGAGTAGATACCACAATAGCATCTATTCTAACAGGCTTGTTATTATCATCATACTCCAATGTTACCTGACTTTTAGCATCAGGACGTAAGTATTTAATTTGTTTATTCTCTCTGCGTAAAGCAGCAAGTTCAATCAATACTTTATGAGCAAGATCCAAAGCCAAAGGCATGTAATCATCGGTTTCGTTGGTAGCATAACCAAACATCATACCCTGATCACCAGCACCCTGATCTTCTTTTTTCTTCTTGTCTACACCCTGATTGATGTCTGGGCTTTGCTCGTGAATAGCAGAAATCACTCCACAAGAATTAGCTTCAAACATATACTCGCTTTTAGTGTAACCAATTTTCTTGATTACATCTCTTGCAATTGTCTGAACATCTAAATATGCTTTGGATTTTACTTCACCAGCAAGTACTACCTGACCAGTAGTAACCAGTGTTTCGCATGCAACCTTTGATTCAGGATCAAAAGCTAAAAAGTTATCTATCAACGCATCGGATATCTGATCGGCAACTTTGTCCGGATGTCCTTCTGATACGCTTTCTGATGTAAATAAATAAGACATGTTATGATTATTTGTAAGATAAAAATAAAAAACAATTTATTAAGAAGATAGTTCATTGAACAGGTCGATGTAATCGGATAAGTCTGTATCCCAACCTTTGAAGTTCAATATTTTTTTGCCCTTCGCTTTAACTATATCTTCGTACAATTTTTTGTCAACTTTTTCAGCACCTATAGCTACATAATCTGCAGCCATAGCAGCACCTCTCATCAGAGAAATGTTGTCGGCTTCTTTAAACATTTCAAGATCTTTTTCTTTTATGTAGTTATTGATAACCGCTTTCTTAGGGAAATCAGCTCCAAATTTTTCAGAGAAAGATTTTTGTTCAAGTGTGTATACTACTTTACTATGGCCAAATACTGGTTCTCTTTTGTAAGCAGTTTTAATGAAAGTTGGTGCTAAACTCGACATCCAGCCACTACATAAAACTACATCGGGAGCCCAACCAAATTTCTTTACCACTTCTAAAGCACCTTTACAGAAGAAGATAGTTCTGAGGTCGTTATCGTCGAACCACTTTTCGTCCTCATCGTGGAAAATGAATTTTCTTCTGAAGAAATCATCATTCTCCAAAAAATAAATCTGTAAGCGTGCATTTGGTAATGAAGCCACTTTGATGTGCAATGGATAATCATCGCCATCAACAGATACGTTGATACCGGATAATCTTACCACCTCGTGTAATCTATGCCTACGTTCGTTTATTACACCGAATCTTGGCATGATGCACCGTACCTCCATACCAACTTCATTACACTTTACTGCTAATTTATTAATCAGCTCAGCATATTCTGTCAGCTCAATAAACGGCGACATCTCCGTTGCTATTATTAAAATTCTTTTCTTTGACATTCAATTTGCCCGTTTGAAAGGCGTATTTCACAAAAATGAGGTGCAAAAGTAATCAAAATACATTGATAAACATGCATTTACAAATAACAGTTCGTTAATACAGGCTATGATTATTGTTAAAACCAGCGTAAAATTAGCGCAGATAATAAGAGAGAGGAGGCTGCAAAATGCTATAATTGGCTTTATTCCTACTATGGGAGCCCTACATCAGGGGCATATGGAACTGTTAAAGCAGGGAATAGAAAAAAAATGTACTACCGTTTTCAGCATTTTCGTAAATCCTACCCAATTTAATGAAAAAAGCGATTTTGAGAACTATCCTGTCACTATCGAAAATGATATTTACTTACTGGAAAAGGCAGGTTGCGACATCCTTTTTCTTCCCTCAATTACAGAAATGTATCCCCCAGAGGAGAACACAATTTTAAATATTGACTTAGGAAATTTAGGTCATCTGCTGGAAGGGAAACATAGACCGGGACACTTTGATGGCGTATGTACCATAGTAGATAAATTAATTAGAATAGTACTGCCTGATATTTTATTCCTCGGACAAAAGGATTATCAGCAATGTATGGTTATCAAAAGCATGATTATACAATCCAGCTATTCCATTACACCCAAGATAGAAATTGTTCCAACCGTAAGAGAATCTTCTGGACTGGCAATGAGTAGCAGAAATAAAAGATTACCTGCTGAAGATATTGAAAAAGCAATCAGTATTTTCAGTACAATGGAATAC
>CAIVPM010000484.1 GCA_903907815.1 uncultured Chitinophagaceae bacterium
ATAATTATAATTAAATAAAAATTTGAGTTATGCCAAATCCAAAGCGCAGACATTCTCAACAACGTAGTGCAAAAAGACGTACGCACTATTTGGCAGAAGAAGTTACATTAAGCAAAGATTCAACTACTGGTGAAACACATGTACGTCATCGTGCACATGTGAGTGAAGGTAAGTTGTATTACAAAGGAAAAGTAGTTGCTGAAAAAGCACCTTTAAGATCATAGTAGTTGCTAAAATGTAAATATAGTTATGCCCATGCAAATTAAAATTGGAATAGATATGATGGGTGGAGATTTTGCTCCACTTGAAGCTGTAAAAGGCTTAAGCAAATTCTATTTCGATGATATAAATGGGAACGTAACGGTATTTGCTTTTGGTGATGAGGCTATATTGAAGCCGTTATTTGTGGAGCATAATATTCCTGATTCTGTCAGGATTATTCATGCTCCTGAAATAATAGGGTACCATGAATCTCCTACAAGGGCATTAAAAGAAAAGACCAAAAGCTCTATAGCCGTTGGTTTTTATATGCTTTCCGAAGGTAAGATTGATGCCTTTATGAGCGCTGGTAATACTGGCGCAATGCTGGTAGGTACCATGTATAGCATTAAAACTATCGAAGGTGTATTAAGACCTACTATTCCTACTATTATTCCTAAACTAAATGGTGGTAATGGTTTATTGCTGGACGTTGGTTTAAATGCCGATTGCAAGCCTGAACATTTAAACCAGTTTGCTCTTTTAGGAAGCATGTATAGTCAGCATATTCTTAGCATTAATGATCCTAAAATTGGGCTGATTAATGTTGGAGAAGAAGAAGGAAAAGGCAATAACCTTTCCCAGGCTACTTATCCTTTATTAAAAGAAAATACCCAGATTAACTTTGTTGGTAATGTAGAAGGCCGAGACCTTTTTAACGACAAAGCAGATGTAATGGTATGTGATGGGTTTACGGGAAATATTATCCTTAAATTAGCAGAGAGTTTTTACGATATTGCTAAAAGTCGTGGTGTACACGAGGATCCTTACTTTAAAAGATTTCACTACGAAGATTATGGTGGAACACCAGTATTAGGTGTATCTAAACCTGTAATTATTGGTCATGGAATTAGCACGGCTGTTGCTTTCCAGAATATGATGCACATTGCCATCCAAATGGTTGAAACTGATTTGTGCAACAAAATTCAGTCTAGTTTTTCTACTTTATAGTCATATACTTTAACATTTTGTTCTATTTTTTGAATACTGATAAGTATCATTATTTAGTAATAGAAACAAGCGTACTTTGCAGTCTGAAAGAATCGTTAAATTAATTAACAATTAAAAAAGTTCGCTATATGAAAAAGATTTTAATACCCACCGATTTCACTCCAGTTGCTCAAAATTCTGCTAATTATGGATTGGATTTTGCTAAACAGGTAAATGCACAAAAAGTAATTTTATTCAATGCTTTTCAATCTCCGGTTAATGTGAGTCCAGATCCAATGGTTCCTTCAATAGAATCATTTGATTTTGATGCATTAAAAAAAGCTAGTCAGGAAAGTTTACAGGTTTTTAAACAGAATCTTGTAAATAATAATCCAGGCAAATCAGAAGTAGAAACATTATCTGAGTGTTGTACATTAACTACTGATATAGATACTATAGCTAAAGAAAACGATATTGATTTAATTATTATGGGTATTACCGGTAAAGGTTCTGTATCTGAAATATTTGTAGGTAGTAATACCATACAAGTTAGCAGACATACTTCAACACCTGTTTTAATTGTACCTCCACTTAGTACTTACAAACCAATTAAGCAAATACTTTGGGTAAGTGATTTTAAAGATATTGAAACAACAACTCCTAAAGAAGAAATTACTGCTATATTGGAAGCAACAGGCGCTACCCTAATTATATTGCATGTTGATGAAGAGTATATAGATATTGAGGGTGATATTTATGCTGCAGAAAAATTAGCGATAGCAAATATGTTTAGCAAATTCAATTTAGAGTTCTTCACAGCTAATAATTCAGATTTCTTAGCAGCAGTAAGTGAATTTGCTACAATAAAACAAGTTGATTTAGTGGTGGTGGTACCTAAAGTACATTTCTTCCCAGAAAAAGTATTCCATCAAAGCTATAGCAAGAGTCTGGCATTTCATACCGATTTACCTTTGTTGATGATTAAACAAAAATAAAAATATACTTACTTAAAACAAATACGCAGTATAGTTCTAAAGAGAATTATACTGCGTATTTTTATATACCATCTTATGAGAATGGCTTAATATTATCCCTATTTTATGCTTGTGGGGTTGGTCCACCAAAATGAAAAGGCATTTCAACCTGTTCCATGTCCTGAATAGTTCCATGAGCAGATTCGAAACGTTGAACATTTTCTGCCAATGCTTTCATAAAACGTTTTGCATGCATAGGTGTAAGAATAATTCTATTCTTTACTTTACTTTTAGGTGTTCCTGGCATAACATTCACAAAATCTACAACAAACTCTGAATGACTATGGGTTATAATAGCCAGATTGGCATAAGTTCCTTCTGCTACTTCTTCACTGATCTCTATATTAATCTGATTACCGTTTAGTACTTCTGACATAATTTTAATTTCGACAAAAATAGTAGCAAACCATTAATAATTGGTAGAAATAAAATATAAAACTTAAATCGTTATTTATTATCAATCAGGCTTGTTTGTATCACTTATATGGTGATTAAATTAAAGTAAGTGCTGTCTTGAATTATTGATGACACTAACAATACAATTAAAAATGTATTTTCGCTGTTCATACATTTAATATGCTACCAAATTATTTACAAGACTTATTTAAGCAACAGGATTACGATCAAAAGAATTTCTTTCTTATAGCTGGCCCATGTGTAGTGGAAGGAGAAGAACTGGTTATGGAAGTGGCCGATAAAGTTGCCGCAATCTGCAAACGTCTTGGTATACCTTATATTTTTAAAGCAAGTTATAGAAAAGCGAATCGTACCAGCGCTTCATCCTTTACTGGTCTTGGAGATGAACTTGGTCTGGGTTTAATTCAAAAAGTAGGAACCACTTTTAATTTACCAACTATTACGGATGTTCATGCTCATGATGAATGTGCTGAAGCTGCAAAGTTTGTAGATGCATTACAAATACCTGCCTTTCTTTGTCGTCAGACCGATTTATTATTGTCTGCAGCTGCTACTGGCAAAATAGTTAATGTAAAAAAAGGACAGTTTGTAAGTGGTGATGCTATGAAGTTTGCCGTGGAGAAAATACGTAAAGCTGGAAATGATAAAGTAATGCTAACCGAACGAGGCACTACTTTTGGTTATCAGGATTTGGTAGTAGATTATAGAAATATACCAGCTATGCAAGCTCATGGAGTGCCTGTTGTAATGGATTGTACCCATAGTCTTCAGCAACCTAATCAAACCAGTGGTGTTACAGGTGGAAACCCTCAATTGATAGGAACTATTTCTAAAGCTGCAATTGCTACAGGAGTAGAAGGGTTGTTTATAGAAACGCATCCTAATCCTGCAGTTGCAAAAAGCGATGGTGCCAACATGTTGCCATTACATCTATTAGAAAATTTGCTGGAACAACTGGTTAGAATAAGACAAGCTGTAGTATAAGCTTATAGTCTAACTAAATTTAATCAGAAATTTATTCATGTGTTATTCGTTGCCCTTCAAGGATACTTGAAGAAGGGCAGCTTTCCGTGCTGGTATCCAGGAGGCAGATATGGCAATGAAAATTATAGTTGCAAAAATCAGCAGGAAGTCGGTTCCTTGAAACTTTACCGGATAGTAATCTATTAAAAAGGTTGCCCCTCCAAGTTTAATTACATGGAACTGAAGCTGAATAAAACAGATAAGAGAACCAAGGGCTATACCTGCAATTGCCCCTACAGAAGAAAGTATCAATCCTTCCAGCAAAAAGATATTACGAATAAACCAGGCCGATGCGCCCATGGCTTTCAGAAGAGCGGTATCTTTCTGCTTTTCAAGGGCAAGCATAGATAATGCTCCAATCATATTAAAAGAGGCTATAATGAGAATGAGGGATAATATGCCGTATATAATCCATTTTTCGGTTGTCATTACTGCAAACAATCCTTGATTTTGCTGATAACGGGTTAGAATTGTATAATCTTTTCCCAATATACTTTTCAATTGCTGCTGTACCTCGGTAGTTGAAGCGTTTGTGGTTATGTTTAATTCAGCATAACTATATTCATCTAGTTTAAAATCGAGCATATATTTTAAAAATGCCAGATTGGTGAAAACATATTTATTATCAAACTCAGACTGAATCAGAAAACTTCCGGTAGGATTTACATTGTAGGAGTTAAGGGCTTCTTCCAGATTAGCAGTTTTAGCATTGCTGTTTGGTAGGTATAAAGTAACTCCGGATAGACTGGAAAGAACATCAAGTCCCACAGCATTTTCCACCCCAGCACCAGCTACAATAAAGGGCTTATCAGCGGTACCCAATTGGAATTTGCCTTGTATAATATGTTTATCAATAGCACATATTCGCTGATAATTTTCGTCTACCCCTTTAAGGGAAATGGTAGCACGGTAATCGCCATTAACCAATACAGCTTTTTCTTCAGTAGCTAAACTGATATACTGGACAGTATTTATACTTTGAAGTTGTTTTAGCTGTTGTTCAGATAAAGTAATTCGCTTGCCATATGCAGGTGCAATTTTAATGTCAGCATAAAAATCACTGTACAGCCCTTTTACCATATCCTCGAATCCGTTGAAAACACTCAGTACAACCAACAAGGAAGCGGTCACTACTAATATGGCCAAAGCACTGATCCATGCAATAATCTGTACTGCATTGATCGACTTTTTTGATTTGAAGTATCTCCAGGCGAAAAAGAATGGAAGGCGTATGATGTCTTAAGAATATTTAAGTTAATAAGATTACTTAGGCGTATTAAGATCCTTTAAAATTTCTTCCATTTTAAATACATAGTCTAATGTATCGTCCAGAAAATAATGCATAACAGGAATCCTGCGCATATGATGCTTTATTTTGTCGGCAAGGTGTTTTTTAATTTCCCAGGCTCTATCTTCCACTTTTTTCATTGCAGCCTTCGGGTCTTTTACCTGAAATAAACTTAAATATATTCTTGCTTCCAGTAAGTCGGGGGTGACTTTAACAGAAGAAATGGAGAGCATTCCTCCATCAATCATATTTAAACCTAATCTTAAAAATATTTCATTTAATTCCTCTTGTAATACCGTTGCTACTTGTTTTTGTCTTTTACCTTCTTCCATAACTATTACATTTGCTGCTGCAAATCTATTTTAATTCTACGGTTTTACCGTTTCTAATTTATTTTAAATATAAAATGCGTAAATATTCTTTGTTTTTCAAATATTTGAAGTTCTATAAAAAGGGAATTGCTAAATACTTCGGTTGTGTACTGTTGAGTGTAATATTCAGTGTTTTCTCCATAGCATTGTTGTTTCCTTTTCTGGAAATAATATTTAATAATGATAATGCTGTAATGGCTAAACCCGTTGCAATTGGATTGTCATCAGCCTCTTTATTAGAAACACTTAAATATCAGGTATCCAATATTATTTCTGTTCATGGTAAAATGTACGCTTTAAGTTTTGTTTGTATTTTTATTATAGTAACTATTTTACTGAAGAATTTATTCCTTTACCTTAGTTTTTATGTAATGTCGCCTATTAGGAATGGTATTGTATTAAGACTTAGAAAAGATCTATACAGTAAAATTATAAAGCTACCTATCGGGTATTTTACAGAACAAAAGAAAGGCGATTTAATGAGCCGGATGACCAATGATATTGGTGAATTGGAATTTGGTATTGCAGTTGTATTAAGTAGTCTTATAAAGGAACCATTAAATATTATTTTCTTTTTAGCTACTCTTTTCTTTTTAAGCGTAAAACTTTCACTCATATTGTTAGTGTTGCTTCCTATTTCGGGATTTTTAATTGGTAGACTTAGCCGTTCATTAAAAAAACATGGGGGAGTGGCTGCTCAAAAGTCTTCCGATGCTATGGCCATTATGGATGAGACCTTAGGTGGAATGAGGGTTATAAAAGCCTTCAATGCAGAAGGTATGGTGCGGAATAAATTTAATAAGGCTAACGATGAATTATTTCATGTTAGAAATAAGATGAACTTTAGAAGAGATCTTGCCAGTCCTGCAAGTGAATTTATGGGTATCATCGTTTTATGTATCATATTATGGATTGGAGGTTATCTTATCATAGAAAATAAAGGAATGGGTTTAAATGGCTCTGCCTTTATAATGTATATTGGCGTTTTTGCTCAGATTATTAATCCTGCTAAATCGGTAAGCGATGCTTTTTCTACTTTACAAAGAGGAACTGCAGCAATAGGTAGGGTAGAGGAAATATTAAAAGCACCTATCATTATTGATGATAATGAAAACGGTAAAGTCCTTTCTGAATTTAAGGAGTCTATTGAATTTAAAAACGTTTCTTTTTCATATGATGACGTTGAAATATTAAAAGATATAAGTTTTAAAATAGAAAAAGGGAAAACCGTTGCTTTAGTGGGCTCTTCGGGTGCTGGTAAAAGTACACTTGCCGATTTAATCCCTCGCTTTCATGATGTGTCTGGTGGAGAAATACTGGTGGATGGAGTTAATCTAAAAGACTATTCTCTTAAGAGTGTAAGGGATCTTATTAGTATTGTTACACAGGAACCTATTTTATTTAATGATAGCATTAAAGCTAACATAAAAATGGGTAATCAAAATGCTACTCAGGGTGAAATTGAAGAAGCTGCTAAAACAGCTAATGCATATCAGTTCATTACCAAAAAAGAACAAGGCTTTGCAACTAATATAGGCGATAGAGGATCGAAGCTTAGTGGCGGTGAAAGACAAAGAATGACTATTGCCAGAGCATTGATAAAAAATCCTCCGATTCTTATTTTAGATGAAGCTACATCATCTTTGGATACAGAAAGCGAAAGGCTTGTACAGGATGCTATTGATAATATGATGCAGAACAGAACAAGTGTTGTTATTGCTCATAGATTATCTACAGTAAGGCATGCGGATGAAATTATAGTTCTTCAAAAGGGACGTATAATAGAAAGAGGAACGCATGAAGTTTTGATGCAAAACAGTGATGGACTTTACAAAAAACTTATTGAGCTTCAGGAAGTGAAATAAATATCTTCTCTGGAGATTATGGGTTCATTGGTAAACGTTTTACAGGGATGATATCATCCTTTGTAAAGTATGGTTTTTGCTGATGAATAGTTTCACCATTCAGTACCTTTTCATAGAGAGCTATATACTTATTTGTCATTACCATCGAGTTGAAATTATCTGCAGCATATTCGTGACAAATAGAATTTGAAAATCTATTTACATTCTTTAATTCATTGATTAATTCTTGATAACTATTACTGGTTACGCCAACTTCTTTAACTATTAATTCTGGTAAGGATCCATAAGCAGAACCAAATGCCGGACATCCATAAAATAGACTTTCAATTATTGCTAAACCAAAAGGTTCGTGCCATAAAACAGGGAATATTAATCCTTTGGAATGTTGTAAGTACTGTCTTTTTTTAGCGTCATCTACCATTCCTTTAAAACTTACATGTAAATCTGGTGTGAAACGGAAGCCCATATTAAAGTTAAGTCTGTGGCCACCTAATACTGCCAGCTTTTCATGTGCTTGCTTAGTAATAGCAATAGCACCCTTTACATTTTTTACCTTCCAGGAAGCATCTCCAAGAAAATGAAAATAGTCTCTTTTATTTTGATGGTTGTTTAAGTCCGGTTTCTCGTAATTGCTCCAGTCCAGACCATTGTAAACAAAGGTGCTTCCATGATATCTGGAAGCCTGATTGCCAGATATGAAAACTGTATTTAAATCAAACTCAAAAACATGATTTAAATTGCCATGAAAGGTAGCAATGTATGGTTTAATAATAGGTGTTATTGGTTGAAAATTCAAATGAACTACATCAATATCTTCTGGAATTAAACTATTTAAATCCTTGCTTTTATCCCACTCAATTATGCTGGCAAATGGACATGATGAACCTGCTGCAACCAGAAAAGTAACTTCATGTCCCATATCGGACAAGCATTTACCCAATCCCCACATTACTCTTTCGGTCCCACCATATTTAATAGCAGGTATTTTTGAGTCGTTTGCAATCAGAATTTTCATCTTAATGTTTTTGCAAAACAATTGATTTATTATATACAATTGAAAAGAATTGTTTTTAGGCACAGGATTTAAGCCTTTAATAGTATGTTTGTTGCTAAAATTAGTATTGAATGAATTTCAACTGGCTGTTTAATGATATTAAAGTTGGCAAGCTTAAAATCTCCATTATTACATTCGTTTGGTTTGCGCTTTCTGCTATTACCGTATTTTCAGAAGTAAGCAGAGGGGCATCTTCAGTAAATAATTATCTGGTTTACAAAGGTGTTTATGAACACCTTATTAGTCAACAAAATTTATACCTTGCTTATCCTACGGAGTACTTCGATTTAAATCATTACGGGCCTGTATTTGGATTATTAATTGCTCCATTTGCTGTTATGCCTTTATTTATTGGGTGTATTTTATGGGGAATATTTAATGCCTGGTTTTTGTATTACGCCATTACTAAACTTAAGCTCAATAAGAATAATACATTAATTGTCTTATTAATATGTATGGTGGAATTAATGACATCGTTACATAATGTTCAGTATAATCCATTTGTTGCAGCACTTATTATTCTTGCTTATGTATTTGTAAAAGAAGAAAAAGAATGGCTTTCTGCAATGTGTATTGCTTTCGGATTTCTAACTAAATTATATCCTATAGTGGGTATTTTCTTTTTCCTATTCTCAAATCATAAACTGAAATTTATTTTATGGGGAATATTCTGGCTGGCTTTTTTTGCTATTCTACCATTGGTTATTACATCGCATAGTTTTTTGTATCAAACATATTTTGATTGGTGGAAATCTTTAGTAGAAAAAACGAATGAGAATTTACAGAGTTCTGCATCGGGTGGTATGCAGGATATTTCTGTAATTGGTATGATTCGTAGGATAACAAAAATACAAGACTTTAAAAGTATCCTGGTATTAATACCAGCAATGATATTGATTCTTTTACCTATTAAAAATTTCAAATACTTTAAAGATTATACCTATCAATTATTGTACCTTTCTGTACTATTAATATCAACGGTAATATTTAGTTCTTCTGCAGAATCACCAACCTATATTATAGCGGTTGCAGGTGTGGCTATATGGTGGATAGTTCAACAGAAACCATATTCTGTTGTGATAAAATCTGCGTTAATACTGGCTATATTTTTAACCAGCCTATCTGCTACCGATTTATTCCCTCATTACATTAAAGATCACTTTATCAGGGCATATAGTTTAAAAGCATTGCCTTGTTTTGTTGTATGGATTATTGGAATTTATCAATTAATCAATATTAAAAAATTGGTTAATAATTCTCCTGCTATTTAAAATAAGTAAGTATTTTATTTGATTACTTGTTACTCGATTTTCTAAAGGATTGTTTTACTAAATCCTCATATTTAAATTCATACACCATCCTGTTTTCGTTGGACTTGTAATAACTACTGGAGATACTCTTCGTGGAATCGTAAAATTGATTGGATCTGTCTGTAATAGATAAAACGGAGAATAACGAATGCGTGAAATCTTTGGTTGTTACCTTCTTATCTTTATTCAGTTTTACATTATTACAAATTGCAGTATTATTCTTTTCATATGTTGGCGACCACCAAAGGAAGAAAGGGATTTCAGCAGTATATCTACTAGGCGGATAAGTGTGACCATTAAAGTTCTTTTCTTCGAACAATTCTTCTGCATGATCGGGGAAATAATATAGCACTGTAGCATAGTTCTTATTGTTACTATATTGTTTTACTTTTCTATAAATTTCACCAACTACAGAATCCTGATAATATATTGAATTGTCGTAGAAATTAATTTGTTCATTAGCGTTTTGATACTTCGAAGTTGTTGTGTTTCCTTTAAACACAGAGAACTTAGGAGGGTATCTTTTATTGTAATCAAAATGACTTCCTATTAAGTGAATTACCAAAAACTTTTTAGTAGCATTTGATGTATCAAGATACGTTTGAAGATGGGGTAATAACTGTTCATCATAGTGCCGACCATTATCGGAAGTATTAAGGTCCATAAACTTTTCAGTGTATGTTCTTTTGTTAAACATGGATGCGATGGCAGCAATTAGATTTTCAATGTTTCCCCAGGATGCCTGATTGGAAAGCCAATGAGTGGAAAAACCAATACTATTAAATAACTGAGGAACACTTAAATGCTTTCCACTGTTTGATTCAGAAATTAATATTTTAGGAATAGCATCGGTTGTTAATGATGCAGGTGCAGTAACATCATTAAATTTTATTAAATCACTTATCGTATCTAAGTTGGGAGTAGTTTTTCTATTGTATCCATAAGAGCTCATGTGGCTTTTGCTGGTAGATTCTGATAATATTAATACCACTAACTCTTTCTCTGAGCTAATATTTCTTGATAATACTGACTTTAAAGTATCCTCTTTACATCTTAAGTTATTCTTGTTGTTTAAAATTATTTCCAGATTGTTCTTATATTGAGTATGGCCTTTTACAATGATATCTGTATATTTTAAATTATCAAAATAGGTCCTGCCTTCCTTCTTTAATGCTATGGCCTGAATGAAATTGAAAATACTATAAATAGTAAGGATTGCTATGATGGCAGGTTTTTGAAAATATCGTACTAATTCATGTCTGTATTTTATAATGAATATAAATATGGTGATATAAATTATGGATATTGTCAATACTTTGAAACTGAAATATTGTTTGAGGAATTCAACCGTTTCAGAAGAATTGGTTCCAAGAAAAGTTTCAAAAGCAGATATCGAAAAGTTGAAGCTGAATATGGCGTAATATGCCGTATCTATTAATCCTAATGTGAGTGTAAGTAAAGATAAAATTATAAGTAATGAATTGCAGGCTGTTGTTACTGGTCTGGATAATTTTATTTTGGATATAACGGCAATTAATAATAGTAAAGTGGTAGTTAATCCAAGTAACTGAAGCTCTTTGAATGAAATACACAAACTCACTTCCCGGTTCATTATGATATATCCATAAAATTCAGGATCTGTAAGTTTAAATATTACTTTTATTAATATTGGGAGATTTGTTATTAAAAACAGAATCATCAGAAATGCTAATGACTTTAAAACAGGTTTAATTATTTTCAATAATGGCAAATTGTATAGTTAGTTAATCTGGCTTAGCGCTGTTTGAAAATAGTAATATTTTCGGGGACGAATATATAAA
>CAIVPM010000485.1 GCA_903907815.1 uncultured Chitinophagaceae bacterium
ATACGGCACCCTTAGTAATAATTACGATGGTTGATTGATTATATGCATCGATTTTATTGTTAAGCACGGTGATTGAGCGTTTAAGGGAGACGGATGGAGAAATATCCTGATTGTATGACTGATTATCCTGTTAAAAAAAAATATTTTTTGCTGAGATGGACTGATTAGGCTGGATGGTAGACTGCATAAGGCTGATGGTTGCCTGATTATTGACGTTGCAAGTAGAGATGCTGAACATGATTTTTCGATTCCCGACGATGGAAATTGATTCGCCAACGATCTTTTTATTGTACCCGACGCTGTTTGTTTGATTCCCGACGATGGAAGACTTGTTGAACACGTAGTTTGCCTGATTGCCATTGATTGCGAAATTCTTTGCGGTAATATTACCGCCTCTGTTGCTGTTCTTCACCAACAGATATCCGCTATCCAATTTATTGAACTAAGAATTATTTGAGAATTACAGAATTACTAAGAATATTTGAAGCTAAATTACCTCAGATGAAAATTAATTTCGTTCTCATAATAATTGTCAATGCAACTTTCTTTATAGCTTGTAATAATAATCCTGCTAAGGTTATTAATAAAGAAGCAGCACCCGATAAAACTGTGCAGACAGAAAAATCCTGTTATGTATATGCCAGCAATAATGATACTGTTTATTTATCCATAAATCCTGATTCAAAAGGATTGTCTGGAGAACTAAATTTTCTACCTTTCGAAAAAGATGCTCGAATGGGTACATTATCAGATCTTAAAAATCAAGGCGATACATTGTATGCTCAATACAATTCTACCCAGGAAGGAATGAATAATGTTTGTGAAATTGCATTCTTAAAAACAAAAGAAGGCTATATAGTTACAGATGATATCTGGGGTGCCGATAACTATCAATATAATGAAGCCTATACAGTTGGTACTTTTAAAGACAAACACAAGATAAAGTTTAACGGCAATCTACTGAAGAGTGTAGCTTGTATAAAAGGGTATTAATAATAGATCGAATTCCTGAGTATAAATTATCTATCAAAGTTAAAAAGGCATTGTAGATAACTTAAGGTTACATTTGTTTCAAACTGTAACAAATGACAGACGAAGAATTAAAAGAATTAGTGGCTGGGTTAGCCGTTTCTCAGGTTAAAACTGATGCTATGTTTAAAGAAACGGAAGCACAATTTAAAAAGACAGATGCAACATTAGAAAGAATAGGGATTCATTTGGGCGGTATTACAGATAATAATGGGGCAAATACAGAAGATTATTTTTATAATTCTTTATTCGACAATCCAATATTGGGTGGTATTAAATATGATTCTATTGCCAAAAACTTTCAAATAAAATCAAGACGTTCGCAAGGTGAATTTGATATTGTAATGTTTAATGGTGAAAATGTTGCTTTAATAGAGTGTAAATACAAAGCACATGAAAAGGATGTTGAGAAACTGATTTTTAGGAAAGTTAATAGTTTTAAAGAGTTGTTCCCATTATATGCCAACCATAAGTTTTATCTTGGTATTGCAAGTTTTTCTTTTTATCCAGCGCTGGAAAATTATGCCAAAGAAAATGGAGTAGCTATACTAAAACAAAAAGGAGAGGTAATAGAAATAGAAGCAGAAAATCTGAAAGTTTATTAATGTTTAATACCAGACTGTATTAATAAAAAAAGGCAACCATAACGGTTGCCTTTTTAATATGTCATAAGCGCTACTACTATATATCAGTAATAGGAGCGTGCTTAGGAACTAATAACTTCATCATAGTCCAGGCAGTTAAATAAGCCAATGCACATACGGTAAACATAATACCATAAGCTACAGAAACATTGGAGGAAATAAAATGTCTTGCTTCTGTCAGCATATTATTATCAACCAATACACTTTTAAGGTTATCCATTTTTACCTTATCTAAAGGAATAGCATCGGTAGCCTTTATAAGACCAGCGTTTGCTGCTTCCATTACCCCTTTTATACGGTATTTATCTTCCAGTCCACCTGCCAGTAATTGAACAAGTACGCCACCCAGTCCACCAGCAGCTGCACCAATACCGGTTACAGAACCTACGGCTTTCTTAGGAAACATATCCGATACAGTAGTAAACAAATTTGCACTCCATGCCTGATGCGAAGCTCCACCAATACTAATAATAATGATAGCAGCAACTATACCAAAGCTTGCAGCGTATTGCGTACTTAAAAGCAACAAAGGACAAAAAGCAATGATTAATAAAGCAGTCATACGTGCTTTATAAGTTTGCCATCCTTTGTTCATAAATGTCATTGGAATAGATCCACCATAAATAGAACCTACAATCGCTACTCCATATACAATGAAAGTAGAAATCATTACCGTATGCTTTGTTTCAATAGGACTCATTCCTACGCAAAACTGTTGTTTAATATAAGTAGGTAACCAGAATAATAAGAACCACCAGATTCCATCAGTCATAAATTTACCCAATACAAATGCCCATGTTTGTTTGTAAGTAAGCATCTTGTACCAAGGCACTTTTTCTTTTACAACTTCGGTTACTACTTCTACCTCATCACCACTATGAATGTAGTCGTATTCTTCCTGATTCATCTTTCCCTTTGCAAGAATTTGTTTAGGAGTGCCATACAGTCTACTCCAGAATAATAACCAGATAAAGCCAATGAAACCAGTAATAATAAATGCCATTTGCCAGCCATGGAAAATACCTAAGAATAATCCATTGCCTTCGGAAGGATTCCATGTTGCAAGGATTACAGGGATAATCAATGCACAAATCATGGCACCAATATTAGAACCGGAATTAAATATACCAGTAGCTAAAGCGCGTTCTTTTTTAGGGAACCATTCTGCTACTGTTTTAATAGAAGCAGGAAAGTTACCAGCTTCACCAGCACCAAAAATAGCTCTTGCTACATTGTGTGCCCATAAACCAATTCCCATAAAGGCACTGGATATACCAGCAACAGACCATAGAATTAAGGAACCTGCTAATCCTTTTTTGGTACCGATTTTATCGATAATAAAACCTGCAAAAAGGGTAAACCCTGCATAGAAACCAGTGAAAATAGCCGTTAGGTAAGAGAAGTCGGTGGCAGACCATCCGAATCCATTAGGCTGTGCAGTACAGAAATAATCTTTTAAATAGCCAATTACATTTCTATCCATGTAATTGATAGTGGTAGAAAATAATAACAGGGTAACTATCACCCACCTGTATTTACTAATAGTTGGTTTGGACATAATAAGCAATCTTAATTTAGTTTGTAAAGAAATATGATTTGGTTAATAATAAACAATTTATTTAAACACCACTGTTCAACGAGAACCCTCCATCTACACAGATACGAATACCAGTAACGAATTTAGAAGCATCACTCAACAACCATACAGCAGCTCCCTGCAATTCCGATGGCTGTCCAAAACGATGAAATGGAGTACTCTGAATTACCTGCTGACCTCTATGGGTAAGATGTCCGTCGGGCTGTATCAGAAAAGCTCTGTTTTGTTCTGCCAGATAAAATCCCGGTGCAATAGCATTGATCCTTATTTTATCGCCAAAACGCTTTGCCAGTTCTACTGCAAACCATTCGGTATAATAATCTATAGATGCTTTGCCCATATTGTACCCCATTACCCGTGTTACAACTCTTTTGGAATTAACGGTAGAGATATTTACAATACTACCACCACCTTGTTCGGCCATTTGTTTGCCAAATATCTTGGTAGGTATTACTGTACCCCATACATTCAGTTCCATAGCTCTTTTCATGCCTTCAATATTCATCTCGAATATATCATCGTCCGGCATTAATATTCCTTCTGGAAGGTTGCCACCTGCTGCATTTAATAAGCCATCAATACGGCCATAAGCATCCAGCACTTCTTTCTTAGCAATTTCCAGTTGAGCCTCATTCATTACATCGGCAACTAAGGGAATTGCTTTTCCTCCTGCATTAATAATATCATGAGCACGCTCTTCAGCTATCTGCTTTTTTCTTCCCAGAATACCTACCGTTCCGCCATTGGCAACTATACCTTTTATCATAGCATAGCCCAATACGCCCGTACCGCCTGTAACAACAATTACTTTGCCTTTTAAACTAAAAGAAGCATTGTCAATGGTATTCATCGTGTAGAATTAGGTATTATAGAAGTGTTGTAACAGGAGCAGGATCCATATCCGTAAACTGTTTGTTCTCGCCAGCCATAGCCCATATAAAGCTATAGTTGCCAGTGCCAGATCCAAAATGTACACTCCAAGGTGGAGATACAATACCCTCATTATTTTTTATAACAAGATGTCTTGTTTCCTGTGGTTGTCCCATTACATGCAATAGAATGTTTTCAGGTGCAAGATCGAAGTAGAAATATATTTCACTTCTTCTGTCATGCGTATGCGGTGGTACGCTATTCCATACACTGCCTGGTTTTATAGAAGTAATTCCCATTACCAGCTGACAGCTTTGTACACCACCATCATATATGTATTGATTCAGTTCTCTTTCGTTTGCAGTAGCACTACTACCAAGCTGTAAATGATTTGCATCAGCAACCTTACGCAGCGTAGTAGGATAAGTTTGATGAGCAGGAGCGGAGCAAAGAAAAAATGTCGCAGGGTTTGCTGCATCTCTGGAAGTAAAAACTACTTTCTTGGTTCCTTTGCCTATATATAAACAATCTTGTTTTTCCAGTTCATAAACAATCCCATCAGCTTCTACTGTACCAGTATTGCCAATATTAAAAATGCCTATTTCTCTGCGCTCTAAAAAGTATTCGCTTTTTAAATTTACATAAGTTGGCAGTTCAAGTGCATGATGAATTGGATTGGCTAATCCTGCCAGCATTCTATCATAATGAGTATAAGCAAGTTCAATGGAATCGGCTTTTACTAAATCACTTAATAAAAAATTTTCTCTGATTTGTGCAGTATCATATTTCTTAAAATCGTTGAAATGTACCGCATGGTAAGTCTTTAATGTAGTCTCTGACATGAATCAATGGTATATAATGAATCGCAAATATAATTATAAGCAGTATTGAAATGACTGGTATGAGAAGAATCAGTCTATTTACCCCATCCCCATTTCAGGAATACAGGAAAAGCTTCTTTCCAGGTAGGTACATCATGCTTTCCTTCAGGCATTTCGTAATAACTGATATGATGATCAGAGAATCCTTTGGCTTTCAATTCTACAATAAGATCAAGTGTATCATCTATACTATCAATTACCCCATTGTTGTTTCTGTCTTCCTGCTCATCCAGCTGACCACATTGAAAGAAAAAGCGCAACCACGGATGTACCTGTCCTTTTCGAACCTGAAGATGCATAAGTCTATCGTTCTCATCATCATACCCTTCTTCATACCCTTTTCTTCTCCACCACAAGCTACCACTAAACATGCCTACACGGGTAAATTCAGATGCATGATTCCATACAATATCCAATGCACTTAATCCACCAAGAGAAAATCCGGCAAAAGACTTTTCTTTAAATGAGGGAGCATGATATTTTTTACGGATATAAGGCATGAACTCATCAAAAATGAATTTGCTGTATAGTCCAGCTTTGTCGCCATGTTGTTTATAATCTGCAGAATAGGCTACGCCATACTCTCGTCTTCTTTCATCACCACAATGTATGCCAATACAGAGTAGCGGCACCAGTTCATCCTTTGAATTTAAGTCATTCAACATATCTTCAAAAGGCATGGTGGGCAAATCCTGCCCATCATTGATAATTAAAAGACTGGTATGTTCTGGAGGCGGTAAATTAGCAGGGATATATACATCAAATTTTACCGTTCTTTCCAGATAAACGGAATGAATCACATGATGTTCAATAGTAATATGATTAGTCTTCTCTTTATGTTTCATAATCCATTCAAAAATAAGAGAATCTGCCTCCCAAAGAATAACCGTGGATAAATGGTTGAAAGCTTCTTGCATTTATTGAGTTCAATAGGTTCTATAGGCTCACTTCTATATAGTGGGGACTTCATATAATTTTGCATATAAAAAACAACTTGGATACAACAATTATCAGTCATTTTTTGCCTAAAGGGTTATTGGAACATTTTAGTATTACTGAC
>CAIVPM010000486.1 GCA_903907815.1 uncultured Chitinophagaceae bacterium
ATGCTGAATCATTTAATTCTAAAATAAAACTCTTTAGGGCTAATCAAAGAGGAGTTGTCGATACTAAATTCTTCTTATTTAGACTATATAAACTTTTCGCTTAGTCCCCAGCAAATTATTGTGAGCCGTTCTATAAGTTGAAGGTTAAAACATTTACATGGGGCTAAAACAAAACAGGCTGCCTCGAATTGAGACAGCCTGCTGAATATAGTTAAACAGTTTATTAGAATAAACCGCCTTTTCTTAAGTCTTTAATTGCTTCACCAATCTTGAAACCATTATTATAGATTTCAATCTTGTAACTACCAGCTACGAATTTAGTACCAGGTTTCCAGTTGAAACTTACTTTAGATACTTTTCCTTGCTCATAAGCTACATCAACTTTATTAGTAAACGATTTGTCGCTACCATCTCTTAAACCAAAAGTACCCTCAGATCCACTTGGTTTACCATCTGGGCCGTAAACACAAACAAACAATGTTTTATTGCCAGAAGGTGTTACTCTATTCTCATCAATTGTGCAGGAGATTCTTAGTAAAGAAGCATTCTTTGCTTTAGTCACTATCGATTCGCTACCATCACTCTTTACTTTAAGCGCAGTAACATTAATGTTAGATGCCTTAAGGGTAGACGCTACATCTACTTTATCAGCAAGTACTTTATTCTGATTAGTAGTAGCTGTTAAGGTATCTGTCAATAGTTTCTTTTCAGTAGTCAGCTGATTCTTGTCGGTAGTAAGTTGTTTATTAGAAGAATCCAACACTTTGTTTTCTGCTTTTAGTTTATTGATTTCAGCAATAAACCCATCCAGTTTTTCATTTAAACTGGCAATCATCAATCTTGCTTTTTTCAATTCTTCAGCAGAAAGATTCTTTTTGTGTGCTAATTCATCAATATTAGCTTTTTGCTTTAGCAATTCAGTATTCTTAGAAGCAAGATTACCCTGAAGACTAACATTGGTAGCATTCAAACTATCCATTCTCTTACTTACCTTAGTAAATTCAGCAGATAATGAATCTTTAGCATTGGTAGCAACAGAAATTGCCTGATCTTTTTGTTCAATTACATTTTTAGTTTGTGTCTTATCATACACAATATATCCAAATGCAAGTAATAACAAAGCAACCAGAATATAGATAACATTCTTGTTGTCATCCTTTTTTTGTGGAACTCTTGGCGTAGCCGAAGGTGTGAAACTCATATAAATAATTTATTTAAGTCGCAAAAGTAATCAGGTAATACTTCAAAATAAATGATATTGGACAGTTTTTACACCTTTACAGCAGTTATTAACAATATAATTCTTGACTAACTACTGAAAATGGTCAATAAAACCTCAATGTTTTTGTATTCATTGTCACATTATCCAATTATCACATTATCCAATTATCACATTATTCTTTCGTATTCTTCATCTATCATTAATGGACCGCCATCGGCAGCAGCAGTGGCAAGCTCATCGCAGCGATTATTAAAAGGGTTGTCCGCATGACCTTTTACCCAATGGAAATGAATCTTAAATTGTTTGGAAAGATGGTAATAGGCAGTCCATAGATCTTTGTTCTTCTTGCCACCTTTAAAATCTGTTTTCATCCAGGTATTCAACCATCCCTTTTGTACACTGTCAACTATATATTTACTGTCGGTATATATTTTAACTGGAAGATGATTTTTCTTTAATGCTTTCAATGCAGTAATTACTGCTAACAACTCCATACGGTTATTGGTGGTCATTCTAAATCCACCCGATAGTTCCATTCTTTTCTCTCCAAACATCAATATAGCCCCATATCCGCCTCTTCCTGGGTTTCCTCTTGCTGCTCCATCAGTGTATATAATCAGTTCGGCCATTTAGTATTACTATAATTAAGCACCGAAAATAATGGGATATAAGTTTTCAGATACAACATCTTAGTAAATTTATCGCTATTACATTTTTTTACATTACTTCGTAGCCTATTTAAAAGCAACGAACATGCAATATTATAGTCTCAACAATCAATCGCCCATAGTTAGTTTCTCGCAAGCTACTATTCAAGGACAGGCACCTGACAAAGGTTTGTATTTCCCTTCTGCAATTCCACAACTTCCCGCAGGTTTTATAGATAGCTTAAAAACTTTATCAAAAGAAGAAATTGGGTTTACAGTAATGAAACCTTACGTAGGAGGCGAGATTCCCGATGCAATTCTACAGCAGATAGTTGCCGAAACAATCAACTTCGATTTTCCTTTAGTACAGGTAGATGAACAGATCAGTACCCTCGAATTGTTTCATGGTCCTACACTTGCTTTTAAAGATGTAGGTGCCAGATTCATGAGCCGCTGCTTGGGTTATTTCAGTAGAAATAATAATGCAAAAGTTACCGTTCTGGTTGCTACTTCGGGTGATACAGGTGGTGCAGTTGCCAATGGGTTTCTGGGTGTAGAAGGAGTAGAGGTAGTTATCTTGTATCCTTCTGGAAAAGTAAGCCCCGTGCAGGAAATGCAGCTTACCCGCCTCGGACAAAATATTCATGCCCTGGAAATTAATGGAACTTTCGACGATTGTCAGGCCATGGTAAAGAATGCTTTTGTAGATGATGAATTTACCAGTAAAGTAAATCTTACTTCCGCTAATTCTATTAATGTTGCCCGTTGGTTGCCTCAACAGTTATATTACTTCTATGCATATCAGCAGTGGCAACAGCAGGAAGCGCCTGTAGTATGTGTTCCAAGTGGTAATTTTGGAAATATATGTGCCGGTATTCTTGCGCATGTATCAGGGTTACCTGTAAAACAGTTTATAGCGGCTTGTAATGCGAACGATGTGGTTCCATCTTACTTAAAAACGGGCGTTTATCAATCAAAAGATGCTATTGCTACTATCTCCAATGCAATGGATGTGGGCAACCCAAGCAACTTTGTTCGTATCATGCAATTATTCTCTAATAGCTATCCGCAGTTGCTCGAAAAACTTACTGCGTATAGTATAAGCGATGCTATAACTTCTTTAACTATCAGAGAAGTTTATAAAGAATTTAATTATATGCTCGATCCTCACGGAGCAGTTGCCTATTATGCGCTACATAACTATCTTCAAAGCCATGAAAGTTCAAAAGGATTTTTCCTGGAAACAGCTCACCCGGTTAAGTTCCCTGATGTAGTAGAAAAAGAAACAGGTATTAAATTAGCTATTCCAGAACAAGTGCAATATTTAATACAGCAACCAAAGCAATCTATATTGATGGAGGCTAAATATGAAGACTTGAAAGAGTGGTTAATAAATAAAGGATAGTTTCTTGCAACCGTTCAATCGCTTGCGATTTTCCCAGTCCTCTGTACTTAGTATTAAACAAAACGCTGTGTAACGCTGTGCCGTCGTGTCTTTGTGGTTCAATGTTATGTATTTCTCACGACTCACGCTGCATTCTCACGACTCACGCTGCATTCTCACGACTCAAGTTGTATTCTCACGACTCAAGTTGTATTCTCACGACTCATTCTGTATTCTCACGACTCACGCAGTATTCTCACGACTCACGTATAAACAAACTGTCTTCTCATTAGAAATCTACTTACTTAATAAACATTGTATAATTTTTATACGATGTTTTATCCGTCCTAATGCCTATTCCTTTATTTTTACCACACAATATTATGATAGCATTCTTAAGAGGACAATACGCAATGAAATCGCCCGGTAGCGTAATTGTAGATGTAAATGGGTTAGGATATGATGTTCAGATAAGCCTGAACACTTACGGTGCAATTGCTGACAAAGCAGATGGAATGCTTTTTACCTATGTACATATTACCGAAAATGCACAGACAATCTACGGTTTCTGGAACCTCGAAGAAAAAGAAATGTTCCTGAATCTTATTAGCGTTAGTGGGGTAGGAGCTTCTACAGCTCGTATGATGCTATCAGGGATGATCCCAGATCAAATTCAGAAGGCAATAGTGCAGGGCGATGTAAATGTACTTTGTAGTATTAAAGGAATTGGTAAAAAATCGGCAGAAAGACTAATTGTAGAACTAAAAGATAAACTGTCTAAACAAGGTTTAAGTTGGAGTACAAGTGGCGTAATTGCTACAACTTCCGAGAACGATGCCATAAATGCACTCGTGTCTTTGGGTATTGGCAGAACCATGGCTGAACAGGCAGTTAAAAAAGTTATTCAAAATTCCCCTAATATTGCACTACAGGATTTAATTAAACAGGCATTAAAAAATATATAGCGTATAGATAGAACTCTACCTAATCAAGTTTTTATTTTCTTGAACAAGTTTCAAAACAGATATTTTTTACTAAGTTTCTTTAGCATATTACTATGCTTTAGTACTGCTTTTGCCCAGACAAAAGATTCATCTTCTATAAAATCAGATTCATTGAGATATCCTTTAAAGGATAGACGTGGAGATAGATTTACCTGGAAAAACAAAAACAGTTTCGATATACCCGATACAGGTATTATTAAAGAGAATATTGTTTACGATGCTAAAACCAAACAATATTTTATAGAAGAAAAGGTGGGTAATACTATTTACCGTAAACCAACATCCCTCACTTTCCAGGAATTTTATCGCCTTCAGTCTAAAAAGAATGAAGATGATTACTTTAAAAAGCGTTCCGACGCTATCTTGGCTTTAAATAAAAAGCTTGCCCGCCCTAAAATGAGGGTGTATAATTCCCTGTTCGATAGAATTTTCGGGGTAAGTCCTCAAGGACTTAAAGTGGATATCAAACCTGCTGGTTCGGTAGATATGTTACTGGGCTATCAAGGGCAATATACCAATAACCCTACTATTCCAGAGAATGCCAGAAATACTGGGGGACTGGATTTTAATATGAATACCAATCTGAACGTAAATGCCAGCATTGGAGATAAACTAAAACTCCCTATCAACTATAATACACTGGCTAACTTTGATTTTGCTAATCAGATAAAACTCGATTATAAAGGTAAAGACGATGAAATACTAAAGAGCTTCGAGGCTGGTAATATCTCGTTTCAGTCAAAAGGAACTTTAATTCCAAGTGCTCAGAATCTGTTTGGTATAAAAACGCAATTACAGTTTGGTAGATTAACGGTTACAGCTGCCCTTGCAAACCAGAAATCGCAGATGCAGAATCAGCGTTTACAAGGGGGAGCTACTTTATCTAACTATCAGAAGAGACTGGATGACTACGATGAAAATAGAAACTATTTATTAGGACAGTACTTTGTAAATAATTACAATAAAACCATGTCCACTTTACCTTCTGTAAATAGCCAGGTACAGATTCAAAGAGTGGAAGTATGGATTACCAATAAAACAGGTGCAACAACTGATACCAGAAATATCGTAGGTTTTGCCGATTTAGGAGAACGTGATTCTATAAGTAATCCATCTTTTGTTACTGCTGATCCTTCAAAACCTGCATTCCCTGATAACTATGCAAATGATTTGTATTTTAAACTTAAAGCAGATGCTATTTCAAATCGTAATCCTTCTACAGTAGTAGGTAATTTAAGTAGTAAAGGATTAAAACAGGTAGATGATTTCGAAAAGGTATTTGCCCGTAAGTTAAATGCGAATGAATTTTATTTTAACCCTCAGGTAGGCTTCTTGTCGATTAATACACAGTTGCAGGCCGATGATATTTTGGCAGTAGCGTATCAGTATACCGCAAATGGTCAGGTGTATCAGGTAGGGGAATTTTCACAGGACGTAGGTTTAGATTCTTCTCAGGGTGTTTCAAAGGTGCTGTATCTTAAATTATTGAAAGCAACTTCCGCAAGGGTTAAAAAACCAATGTGGAAGCTAATGATGAAAAACGTATATTCTCTGGATATGTCTAATATCTCCAGAGAAGGGTTTCAATTCAATGTTTTGTATCAGCAACCAAGTGGTGGTATGAACCGTTACTTACCAGAATCCGATCCTGCTGTAATGGGTAAAGCATTAATCCGCGTTCTTGGTTTAGATAGATTAAATAGTAGAAATGATCCTCAACCCGATGGACAATTCGACTATGTAGAAGGATTTACAATCATTGCACAACAGGGTAAAATCATCTTTCCTGTATTGGAACCATTTGGTAAAGATTTGAAAACGAGAGCTTTTTCAACCTTCCCTGCTGCTCCTTTTGATACCATTCCAAGGAAATACATATTTCATCAGTTATACGACTCTTTAAAAGCAATAGCACAAACACAAACCAACCTCGATAGATTTATCATGCAAGGCCAGGCAAAGGGTAGTGGTGGTTCCGATATTTATCTTGGTGCGTTCAATATTCCGCAGGGCTCCGTTAAGGTACAGGCTGGTGGACAAATGTTAACGGAAGGTGTCGACTATGCTATAGATTATAATCTTGGCACCGTTAAAATACTTAACCAGGCCATCATCAATTCTAATGTGCCGGTAAATGTGGGCTACGAAAACAATGCGCAGTTTGGTATTCAACAAAGAGGATTTACTGGGGTAAGACTGGATTATGTTGCCAGTAAAAAATTGAGTTTAGGGGCTACTTACGAAAAACTTTCAGAGCGTCCTTTCTTCTCTAAAGTAAATGTGGGCGACGATCCGGTACGAAACCAGGTATACGGTGTCGACTTTAGCTATAAATCAAGCTTGCCAGGATTAACAAGGGCACTTAATAAACTTCCGTTTTATTCTACTAAAGCACCTTCCTCAATAGCTGCTTATGGAGAAGGGGCTTACTTTAAACCAGGCCATCCAACACAAATAGGTAGTGGTGCTAATGGGTTGATATATGTAGATGACTTTGAAAGTACTACCAGTAATCTTGATATGAGATTTCCACTCGTCTCCTGGGCACTTGCATCCACTCCGGTAAGCTCATTCCCTGAAGGAGCTCTTTCTAATAATCTCGATTATGGTAAAAACAGAGCAAGACTTTCCTGGTATAATATCGAACCTAATTTACAGGACTATACCAGTTCTTCCAACCCGCTGAAAAGTAATTTGAATGAGCTGAGTGATCCAAGAGTAAGAAGAATTTATACCAATGAATTATTCCCGCAGCAAACTACCAATATTACCAATACACAAACTACCACATTCGATATTGCGTATTATCCAAATGAACCTGGCCCATACAACTTTGCTACTTCTGGGTTCGATCAGAACGGTCATTTTATCAGTCCAAAAGATAAATGGGGTGGTATTATGAGAAGTATCGATCAGACCGACTTTGAAACAAACAATTTCGCCTATATAGAATTCTGGGTGCAGGATCCTTTTATTAAAGGTGGTGCAACTGCCGGACAATTAAAGATAGATTTGGGAGATGTAAGTGAAGATATATTAAAGGATGGCAAACGTTTTTATGAAAATGGTTTAAGTACTCCAGGTACTCCAGCTACCGTAGAAACAAGTAACTGGGGGGTGGAACCAATTAATCCTATTCAGGTAACCAATGCATTTAGTAATAATGCTGGCGACAGACCATATCAGGATGTTGGTTTCGATGGATTAGATGATGACTCAGAAAAGGTTAAGTTCAGTGCTTATGTTGCTAATATCGATGCAACTCAACCTTTAACTTCTACCCTAAGAAAAATGGTAGATAACGATCCATCAAAAGATGATTATGTATGGTACAGAGATGCTACATATGATGCAAAAGGTGCTGGTATTTTAGAACGTTACAAATATTATAGCAACTCACAAGGCAACTCTCCAATAGCCGGAACTTCTTCGTATTCTCCTGCAGCTACTTTATATCCGGATAATGAAGATTTGAACAGGGATAATACCTTGAACGAAGTGGAATCGTATTTTGAATATAATATCGATTTGCAGAAAGGAATGGTGCCTTCTTCTAATAATTATATTACCGATAAAAGAACAGTGCACGTTACTTATGCCAACAAAAAAACTGGTACAGAAGACTGGTATTTATTTAGAATACCTATCAGGAAACCTACTACCGCTGTTGGGAATATTCAGGACTTTAAGTCCATCCGTTTTATGCGTATGTACCTTACAGGATTTGATTCTGCTGTTGTACTTCGTTTTGCCAGTTTAAACTTAGTAAGAGATCAATGGAGACAATTTACATATCAGATCGATTCTACAGGTAATTACGATCCTCCAAAGAATCAAAATACAACCTTCAATGTACTGGCGGTAAATCTCGAAGAGAATAGTAACAGAACACCAGTTAAATATGCTATCCCTTGTGGTATCGATAGAGTACAGATGCAAAGTACCAATGGTGTAAACCTGTTGCAAAATGAACAATCAATGAGCTTGCAGGTAAAAGATCTGGATACTATGGATGCAAGAGGAGTTATAAAAACAGTTTCCCTCGATATGAGAAGCTATGGTAAATTATCCATGTTCTCGCACGTCGAAAATATGATTGGTTCTTTAAATACCATTCAGAACAGAGATGTAAGTATTGTAATGAGAATAGGACAGGATTATCTTACCAACTACTACGAAATTAAAGTACCAATGCAGGTAACGCCTGCAGGAGCTTCCGATTGTGCTACAATCTGGCCCGATTCAAATAGTATCGACTTTAATCTACAGGATTTAATTCAGTTAAAACTCCGACGGAACAACAAACAATCCTTTAGTAAAATATATCGCGAACAGATTGGCAATAAGACTTTTAGTGTCATGGGTAACCCCAATATTGGTCAGGTAAATGGTATCATGATTGCCATACAGAATAATAAAAATGCTAAGATCGATGCCGAAGTATGGGTGGATGAATTAAGGCTTTCCGAAATAAACGAAACGGGTTCTTATGCTGCATTAGGTAAAGTGGATTTAACCCTTGCCGACCTCGGTAGAATAACGGTTTCGGGTAATATGTACAGCCAGGGGTGGGGAACCATAGATTCTAAAATTAACGAAAGGGCAAAAGATAATATGACCCAGTTCGATGCTGCTTTAAACATCGATGCTGGTAAATTATTGCCTAAGGCAGCACGATTATCTATACCGATTTATGCAAGTATTACCAATACAGTGCATACACCTCAATTCGATCCTTACGATTTGGATGTAAAGTACGAGGATAAGATTAGTGCCGCTAAAACGCAGGCAATGAAAGATTCTATCAGGAACGTAGCGCAGGATAAAACAACCATTAAAACCATTAATCTTACCAATGTAAAAGTGCTGCCTAAAGGTAAACCGCATTTGTGGAGCCTCAGCAATCTTGATTTTACAGTGTCGTATACCCAAACAGTACAAACGAGTCCGGTTATATTAAACAACGATATTCAGAAATGGAGAGGTGGTTTTGGATACACCTACAACCGATCCTCTAAGTATATCGAACCTCTGAAGAAGCTGATAAAGAGTAAGAGTAAATGGGTTTCATTAATTAAAGATGTAAACTTCAATCTTACCCCTTCCTTACTAAGTTTCCGAACAGATATCAACCGTCAGTATGCGGTATATATTCCAAGAATTGTTAATACCGATCTTACCCAAACTTCCGTTACGAAAGTAGATACCACTTTTGATAAATTCTTTACGTTTGATAGGTTCTATAATCTTCGTTGGGATTTAACCCGTGCTATCAATCTCGATTATAGTGCAACCAATAATGCCAGAGTAGATGAACCTTATGGAGCATTGGATACCAAGGCTAAGAAAGATACTGTAAGAGAAAACTTCTTCAAAGGTGGACGAACTACTATGTTCCAGCAGAAAGCAAATGCATCTTACACCTTCCCGCTAAGTAAGCTTCCTATTACCGACTGGATCACTGCTCGTTATACTTACGGTACTTCGTATAACTGGATGGCTGCAAGTCTGGTAAATATAGAATTGGGAAATACAATCGAAAATAGTCAGAGTAATGTTATTAATACAGAATTCGACTTTAGTAGATTATACCTTAAATCCCGCTGGTTAAAAGCCTTAAATAAAGGTTCGGCTACCAGCAATGCCAACCTTCAACAGAATAAAGCAGGTAACGATAAAGGAGGAATTAAGGGTGGTAAAAATGAAAAAGGAGGTAATGTTAAGGGGGGCAAGGGCGACAACCTGAATAATATAGCTCCTGTTAATAATAATGCTACAGTTACTATTCCAGAAGTGCCTTCTAAGGCAGACTTTGTGGGCGACCTAACCGGACCTAAACGGGATGCCGCTATTAAGAAATGGAAGAAAATGAAGAAGGATAGAAGAATTGCACTTCGCCTTCAACGCCAGAATACCCCTGTCGAAATGAATGGCTTTGTAAGAGCAGCAGGGAATGTACTTACTTCTTTAAAAAGAGTATCACTCAACTATAGCGAAAACTACAGAAGCAGAGTGCCAGGATGGGCTGATAGTACACAGATTCTTGGTCAGAACTGGAAATCCATGCAACCTGGTTTGGACTATATTTTCGGTCGTCAACCCGATACCAGCTGGCTGAATAGTAAAGCTAAAGCCGGTGCTATAAAGGGAGACTCTATTTTCAATTTATTGTACAACCAGAACTACGAACAGAAATTAAGCTTGAATGCGCAGTTTGAACCACTTAAAGAATTGACTGTAACGGTAACTTTCGAAAAGTCATTCTCTAAAAACTATTCCGAGTTGTTTAAAGATACTACCAAGAATAGCGATGGTATTTTAAGGCACTTGAACCCTACTGCAACAGGTGGTTTTAGTGTTTCTTATATAGCCATTAGTTCTTTGTTTGATAACCATAATCCTAATCAGATTTCTAAAACTTTCCATACGTTCGAAACTAACAGGGTAATAATTTCTCAACGAATGGCTCAGTCGAATACATATTTAACAAGTGGAATAGTTCAAGGGGGTAATACTTCAGATGGTTACGCCAAGGGTTATGGTCGTTATTCTCAAAGTGTATTAATACCAGCATTCTTGGCCGCATACACAGGAAAAGATCCTAATTCTATTGCTTTAGTTAAAGAGAATAGTGGAAGCATGAGAAATAATCCATTTAGTGGTTACCTGCCTATGCCTAACTGGAGATTATCGTATACGGGTTTAAGTAAGATACCTGCATTGGCTAAAATATTTACGTCTATTAATTTATCGCATGCTTATTCAGGTACGCTGAGTATGAATAGTTTTACCAGTGCATTAAACTATGCCGATCCATTTGGTTTGCAGGCGCCTAAATTTAAGGATTCTATCAGTAACAACTTTGTTCCTTTCTACCTCGTACCGAACGTAAATATTCAGGAATCATTTAGCCCGCTTATTGGTATCGATGTTACTACCGTAAATCAGTTGAACTTTAAGTTCGAGTATAAAAAGAGCAGAACTATGGCCTTAAGTCTGGTAGATTATCAGTTAACAGAAACCAATAGTAGTGAGTGGAGTATTGGTGCTGGATGGCGTAAAAAAGGATTCCCGCTTCCGTTTAAGCTTCCTATAGGTGGTGGAAATAAAGGTAAGAAGTTGCAAAACGATATTACCTTCCGTTTAGACCTCTCTTTCCGCGATGATGCAAATAGCAATAGTACCCTCGATCAGACGAATGCGTATGGTACAGGCGGACAAAAAGTAGTTACCATTCAGCCTTCCATCGATTATGTTTTAAATAATAGATTGAACCTGAAGTTGTATTTCGATCAAAGAAGAACTACACCGTACATATCTACTTCCTCTCCAACAGTAATGACCAGAGCAGGAATACAGGTAAGAGTATCATTGTCTCCGAAATAAGATAGGTATTTAAAGCTATTTAAAAAAAAGCAAGGGTTTAAGTTGATACAAAACTTAAACCCTTTCTCATTTGTAATTATAGGGGATTATGTATCATTAAAAAAATTGTATTAATTACTGCCTTGCATTTGTATTACTTGTAACTGGCAACCAGTAACTTGTATTCCACTTGCCTCTCGCCTTGTATTCTCCTGACTCTTATATTCTAACTCCTGTCTTCTTGTATTCATTATCAAATTATCGAATTTATTTGTATTCTCCTTCTCCTATATTCTAACTCCTTTCTTCTTGAATTCATTATCAATTATCCATCATCAATTGTCAATTAATTTGGGCGTTCCTCAAGCGGCCGTTGCAGCCTTTCCTATCTTTCCTACCACTAATATCAGCATTAATTTCTGATAGGTTCAGGGG
>CAIVPM010000487.1 GCA_903907815.1 uncultured Chitinophagaceae bacterium
CTGGAATCATAGTAGTAGTAATGATTTCAAACAACAATATCTATTGAGAAAAGCAGAAAATGGAGATTGGATACAAATAGCAATACTGGATAACAAACAAGTAAGTTTTGAAGATAAAAAAATGGAAAAGTTGAAAATGTACAGTTATGAAATCATTAGTGAAGATAGTTCGGGTTTGAAAAGTGTACCATCTTATACCATCAATGCAAAGACTTATTATAAAGTAACTAAAAATGAATCTTCCAGATTAGTAGCTAATGTGCAACCTGACAATACTTCTATAAAAGTAGAATTTGCTTATCAAAATAGTGATAACATATTATCTATTGTATTATATCGATCTGTTAATAATTCAGGAATGATAACTTATAAAAATATAGAAGTGGATCAGAAAATATTTTTAGACAAAAATGTAAAGTCTGGCAATACTTATAGTTATAGTTTTAAGTGTATATATAAAGATCATAATGAAAGTCTACTTTCGGATGAAGTGACAGTATCCATTACTAATAAACAATAAGTATACAGAGGTATGCTGAAAATCTGAACAAAGAGTAAGCCTGTCAAAGTAAAAATTAAAGAAAATGAAAAAGAATTATTTTATCTTCAGTTTAATAAGTATCGTATTATTAACAAGTGTTACGATCTTCAACAGTAGTTGTAGCAAAAATGGTGGTTCGGGTGATAATGGTACGGCAGGTACTACGCCTATAAGCTGTAACAATGTTACGAGTAATACTACATTGCCATTGGGGGTATATAGTATTGACTGTGCTTTGACCGTTACGAATAATGCAACCTTAACTTTTACTGCGGGGAGTACTATTAAATTTACGGGTAACGGGGAACTTATTACTACTAACGGTGGGGCAATAAACGCTTTAGGAACAGCAGCTGCGCCTATTGTATTTACAGGCATTCAGGAAACGCAGGGATATTGGTATGGAATAGATATTTTTTCCAATTCTACTAATAACGTATTTAAGTATTGTAAATTTAAATGTGGTGGAAAAGGATCAAGAAGTATGGTACGTGTAGGTGATGGAAATGGTCAGATAGGTAGGGCTGTTTTTCAAAACTGTTTGTTTACCAATGGACTGAAAAATGGGATATATATTGCCGGAGATTCATATTTAACCAATAATGTAGATAATAGTAGTAATGATACATTGACGGCTAATCATGATTACCCTGTGTCTTGTAATCTTAATTCTGTAATCCAGTTAAATAATACCAATGTCTATACCGGTAACGGGAAAGATTACATTTATGTGAGTGATGCTTATCAAATATATACTGACATTCATTTTCATGCACTTTCTATTCCTTATGAACTAACGGCAACATCGAATAATCAGTTTGATATTTATGGAAACTGGGTTGTTGACCCTGGTGTAACACTGTCTATGGATCAGAATATGGAATTGTATGTAGGATCACAAAGTGGTAAAACAGGTACTTTTAATTGTGTTGGCACTGCGGCTAACAGGATTACTATAAAAGGTACTCAATCAGCACAAGGATTCTGGGATAAAATAAGATTTGAAAATACAAATGATCCAAGAAATCAGATTCAATATTGTAATATACAGGATGGAGGAAGTAATGCTGACAATTTATGGACTGATCCAGGGATGATTTCTGTAGTACATCCTTTTGGAAAAAGTAATGTAACAATTAAAAACTGTAATTTTTCTAATTCATCAACCTATGCAATTTATATCCGTACCTCAAATGGTACAACAGGTGCTCCTAATGATCAAATAATTAATGGCTTGACAGGTGCTACTTATATATATAATTCGTTAAAAATTGCGGGGGCGGCGAATAATACATACACTAATTGTACAGGTGCTATTTATGTACTATAATTAATACAACTTGATTCGGTAGGAAAACAGTGGAGTACGAGTTAATTAACAATTAATATAGTATAGAAATTGACAGTTGTTAGTTATTAATAAGTGAATATAAATTATGGTTAGTGAGGATTTTAATAAACTAAAAGATGCATAAAGAGAAAATTCATTTGAATAATACCTGCCTGAATTGCAACGGTGCATTTGAAGGAAAGTATTGCAATAACTGTGGACAGGCTACAGATACACATCTGATAAATTTACATTTTTTGTGGCATGATATTCAACATGGATTATTTCATTTTGATAAGGGTTTGCTGTATACTGCAAAAGAATTGTTTATACGACCAGGAAATACTATCAGAGAATTTATAGAAGGAAAGAGGGTTAGGCATTTTAAACCTTTTTCTTTTATCATTATTATGAGTGCTTTGTATGGGCTATTGTATCATTTCAGCCATATTAAAGTGATGCAGGATTTGATGTTTCATGAAGGTACTTTTAATGGTTATATTGATGTAGAAAAAGCAAATGAGTGGGTTATTAGTCATGTTGCATGGATAAAGCTGTACAAATTGCCCCTGATGGCATTGGGATCTTATATTGCTTTTAGAAAATATGGATATAATTATGTAGAACATCTTGTTATTAATGCTTTTCTGTCAGGACAAATATTAATACTTTATATTTTAATGTTTCCATTAAATTATTTTTTCTATTTTTCTCCTACACTAGATGTAGATATTTTGACAAATATTGAAAGCTTTATATGTGTTATATTTATAATATTAACATACATGCAATTTTTTAAAACTATTTCCAGATTTAAAGCCTTAATATTATCATTGTCAAGTTTTGGTATGTATTATACTTTAATGAAGTTTAGCTATGCAGGAATGTGGTTGTTGTTTACTTACTTATCAAAACAGCATTAATTGCAATTTTTTAATATCAATGGGA
>CAIVPM010000488.1 GCA_903907815.1 uncultured Chitinophagaceae bacterium
AAATGGTAAATGCCAACGAGTATAAACGTAATCAGTTCTGCCCCATAATCCGCATCTCCCCCAAAGCATTTGGAGTAGGAAGAAGAGTACCAATTGTAGGAAAGTATTTGGGGTAATTAATAATAAAAAATGGATAAAGCTTAATTTAGTTTTTGGGCGCATCCCTTCGGGTCAGGCTATCCACTTGTATCTTTTTTTTGCTTTTCAATATACTCTGTATTTTGAATTTGTTAGGCAAAAAAAAGGATACCGCTCCTATCCTTTGCGCTCGCTCAAACTACATAAAGGTTCCAGTTCTGAAAGAGCGAAATATACTAGCATAGGGTGAAGCCCTATGAATGAAACAAATAAAACAAATGATAATATATATCAGGTCCAGTAAAGCTGTATTATATTTCCTAATAATGCATATAAACAAACAATGCAAATCCAATAAATCCGGTTATGAAACTAATCAACTCCACTTTGCTGGGTTTCTCCTTAAATATCTTTAAACTAGCAAGATAAGCAAGTGGCATTATGGAAAGTTGCAAAATACTAATAGTCGAAATAGGGATATTTTTAAAAGAATTATTATTCAGTAGTGATCCAAAGTAGGTAAGTAATCCAATTACAATAAATATGGTAGGTTTAATACTCCTCAAAGGTGGATTTTGAGCATTAGTAGTATTTACAGCTGAGGGCGTTAGCTTCATTAATAGATAACCCATTATCATAATCGTTACTTCCATAATGGGAACGCTCCAGTAAATAGTAGTTTGTTGCAAAACCCTCGATAGCAGTATATATCCTCCTGTCCAGAATACAGTAGACAACAACACAAATTTTGCTCCCTTTAGCGTCTTGGTAAATAGTAATTGATATAGACAACCAAAACTCATTAAAGTGTATGCTACAAAATCATAAGCAGAATATTTTTCTCCAAGCAATAATATCCCTGTTAACTGTTGTATTACATTCCCAACAATAGTCAATGAACCAACATTCGAGAATTTTAAAGCATTGATACTCTTGATATAAAAGAACAATCCCATTCCACAACAAACAGAGCAAAATGCCATTTGCAAAATAATACTAACTGATGGTAGCGTATTTATACCAAAAAGTAAAGAGGTTAAAACGATGGAAATTACAGAAGTATAGCAGGAACGTACAAACAAATACTTCCAGGTAATAGCCCCCTTTGATGTTGTTTTCTGCAGTACATCTGCAAAATAGAAAAACAATGCAGCAATGTAAAAGGAGCTGTAATTTGATCCCATAAAATTTAATTATATACTCTATTCATTTTATCCATGATACTTTCTTTGCAGATGATAAATTGATAAGGGTATTGTGTCATTAAGGTTTCAATATTTTTCTCTTTAATTATTTTATTGTTGTTTAATAGAATGGAAATATTTAAACCTGCATTTACCATGCTATCAAATTCATGGGTTACCTGTTCCGATTTTAAAGTATACAAATCTCGTATTTTTAATAAATAATTGGTAGGCAATATCTCCCCAACTTCAGATATTTGGTTGATGATAATTATTGCATTATCGGATGGAAGAATAGTGACTTTTTCAAATGCGTATTCAAAAATTAAATCAGATTTTGCAATGTCTCCAGTTTGTAGATAATATTCAAGCATACTCTGTATCCATCTTGCAACAGGGAATATGCAATTGTCAATAACTAATTTATTTAGATAGTCAATACTAATCTCACCAAGTTTTTTAGCTCTTTTCGGATAATCTATTGTTAACCCATTTCTTTTTTCGTATAATAATGCCACACAATTTGCAAACAGGTAAGTCCTATTCACTTCTTTTAATTTTTTAGAAAGCAGGGTCATACCTTGCCCATAGTAGGAACTTATATAATCAATATCAACAAACGATTCAAAAAAAGCATCAATCATAATAGGAGTTGACGACATGAAATCAAGAACTTTTAATGGTCTTTTATTAGTTCTTAAACCATTCAATAATGCACCTCCAAGTAAATTGTACATATCAAAAGAGTACCCTGTGTCTGCAACATATTTACTCAAACTTTCAAGGTACTTTATATCATTATTACTGGCAGCCTGCAAGGTATACTGACTAATAAATGGTAAAGCAATTTCTGTATTGTTATGCAGCAATAATGATTCCTTTGCAAATACAAAGTTTCTAAACTGCTCGTAGTTTATAAAGTCAGCTGCCTTAGCTAAAGTATCTAAAGTAAAGCCAAAATATTTCTTGGTTTCATGTTTTCGCAATCCGCCCAGTCTCGAAAGGGTAGTAGGAGAAACAGAAATAGCATATTGCACTTTTAAAATGTCCGACAACTTGTCCATTGTCCCATAGTCAAGACTATGCAAATTGTTTTTCACCATCAATCTTTTAATCAATAAGGCATTTAATGCTTCACTATCCATAATACAAATTAAATATATCCTTCTTAATAATACCAAACCAAATTAACTTGGCGAAACTTGGCGAAAAACTATACAAGGCATTACCTTAGGTTTGTGGAGAAATTGGATTGTATGCATTTTTATCAGGATATAGAAAGAGATATAAAGTCATTGTGGGATAAAGATATTATTGAAGAAGCGAATCAATTAAACCAAAATCTTGGGGGTATATACTTTGAAAATAACATATTTCCAATGTATTTTAACGGCGATATTAAATCTAATACGGTTTTAATTATGCTAAACCCGGGTTTCCAGGATCGTACTTATTCATTTTCTGAAAAAATAAAGGGACGTACAGATAAATCCTTTGATGATTATGTAAATGAATACATAAATCAAATTCCTTTTAAAGCAAGCGAAGAAGAGGAATTTAATAGAATAGATAGGGTTTGCTTAGGAACTAAAAAAGCTTATTATATTTGGGTTTCAGAGAATAAACTGAAATTCAGATGCAACGTAATACTGAAAAAGGCACCAGAAAGCGTGCATCAACACCATCTTATGTCAGTCCAAATCAATTAACA
>CAIVPM010000489.1 GCA_903907815.1 uncultured Chitinophagaceae bacterium
ATAACAATAACTAATTATTATTTTAGAGTATAAAATTGCAACTATTGTTGCTTATTAGAAAGCTTATTACGAAATTTAATTACGAAAACGATTTACTTTATCTCTGTTTTATTAATTTAAGTTGTTTTGAATATTATTACGTTTAATATAAACGCCAATATTTTGATTTTTTATTTCAACAAACATCAAAATATCAAACTTCGACAAAAACAAGAATAGCAGCTAACTTATGGTTAGCTGCTATTCATTTAACTATATTAATTGATTAAGCTTTTGGCAGAATCAGGTTTCTCTTTTTAGCTCCTACTCCTGCACCAGCAGCCAGTAAGATAAGACTTAGGCCTCCATCGAATGGAACTGCTCCATCTCCACCACCTCCATTACTTGGAGGAGTAAAGCCGCCACCGCCATTTACACCTGGTCCACCGCCACCTGGAACTGGTGTACCTTGTGCATGGCCATTACTGATAGCAATTATTAATACCATCAATGTAAGAACTGTAACTTTTATTATCTTTTTCATTGTAACGCTTTTATCCTTTGTTTTAGTAACTTTATTATTATCAGCTAATTAGATTAACCTAACTAGCTGATTGATAAGTTTATTTTATTTAGTCAGTAATTCAGTGTTATAGACTCCTTTACCTTCCGCGCTTCTTAGAACTACTGTATACAATCCACCTGGAATAGATTGGTTCATTTTGACATTCTCTGTTGTTGAACCTTCCTTATGATTGATAGTAGTATTGAATACTTCCTGACCAAGACTGTTTACTATTACAACATTGTATTTGCCAGTAGCTATTCCAGTCAGCTGCAAATTAAAGGATTTTTCTGTTACCGGATTAGGATATACACTAATATTTCCTTTAACTGTTGTTGCCGGTACCACTTTTGCTGATTTAAATACAACACTAAAACGGTTTTTGTATGTATTTGCATCGGTAGTAGCTGTAAAGTTCACTACTGTTTCTGCAGGAACAATTGTATTCAATAATGCATCTTTAATAAATGCCTGAACACCAGGTGCAGCGAACTGAGAAGCATCTACTTTCAGTTGGTAAGCAGTATTTGCTGTTACATTTCCGACTCTTAAGGCAATCTCATCTCCTATAGAAGGCAATGCTATTCCATTGATGCTTAAATCTGTATTAGATTCAACGATAGAAATGTTCTCACTTCCATTCATTAATTTCTTAACATCTTCAGCACCAATTGCTTTAGTATAGTTATTATCGAAAGTAGCAACAGTTTCATCTACATTAGTAGCAACGCCATCTATATCTTTCCAGATACTAGCATTCAACATGTTTGATTTAGCGGTTCTGAATACTGTAGTTTGAGTACCTCCTACTACTTTATCAGATTCCTGCATTACTAACTTAGGTGTAGCAGCAGTATGGTAAACCCAGAATCCTTGTCCTGGCTGGATGTTTAAACAAGCAGCATCGGAAGCAATACCAGCAGGGCGATTGGTTACAAATGCAGAACCATTGTACTGAACAGTAACATAACGCTGTAATCCACCATTCTGATAAGTAGGGTCTAAGAAACAATAGAAGTTACCTACATTAGTCCCTGTAGTACCAGCATTGTTTATTATAGAAGACCAACTAACAGGACATGCATAAGGATTAGCAATAAAAGACCAACCTTCACCAGCAACGTAAGCACTAGCAGGTGTTAATCCATAATTAGAGGTAAATCCACCTGTAGATACTGTACCACCACTTCCAATTGCATTGAAGGTAACCGTTCCTGTAACCAAACTACCTGTTGCTTTTAAAGTAGTAGCAGTAGGCATATTAGTAGGATTGGTTCCCATGTTGAAGTTTCTAGAACCTCTTATCAATAATCTTAAACCCTTAACCGGATCTAAGTTTATTCCTTTTGTACCACCAGTTGCTGTAGTTACAGCAGCCCAGTTGCCACTTACACAACTATATAATGATGGAGTAGTATTACCATTAGTAGTTAAGTCGAAACCTGTGGTAGGATCGTAAGCAGCATATCCTGGAGTACCTGTTTTACCAGTAATATAAACTCCATAAGTAGCTGCAGGAGAACCAGCACCATTTTCCTGCCAGTTTGCAAATACTGTACCAGCATTTGCTACTGCAGGACCAAGGTCGCGGTAGTTTCTCTTGCCTTGTGGTATATAACGTTCAACTGTTATGTTAGTAGCTGTATTTGCTACAACAGTAATACCATCTGGAGCAGTATAAGAGCTTGCATGAGTTCCATCTACTATTGAACCTTTCACCTGATCTACTTCAGCAGTGCCTGATGTACTACTCTTTAAAGTAAGTTTATGACCATTAATATCCAGTTTAGAACCTGCATTACTTAAAGACAATAGTTTAGTAATACCAAGATCGCTACCTAATTTAGTAGTGCCTGCACCACTTAAGGTTAAACTGTTTAACAGATTAGCTGAAGATGCTATACTAAAGTTTAAGGTATTGGTAGAAGTACTCTTCATTGTAATACTGGAAGCAGCAGAACCTACTAACAAACCATTGCCAGCAATAGCTCCATTGACAGTTAAAGCATTACCATTTAATGCTAATGATGAATTAGCAGCAATAGTAATAGTTGGGGAAGTAGTATTTAAAGCACTATTAAGTGTATACAAACTAGCTGTAGTTCCATCACCAATATTTACATTGATGCCAGCGAAGTTAGATGTAGAAGCAGGATCAATACTAATTGTACTATTGTTACCAGTTAAAAGAATATTATTAGTACCGCTGGTTGATGTTAATATACCATTGGCAGCAATTGTAACATTACCAGCAACAGCTAAAGTTTTAGCACCAGTACCGGTACTTAAGGTTAAGGTAGCTGCATGAGCACCACCAATTATTAAGTTGCCACCAACCGTAATAGTTTTTGCTGAAGTTGAGCTACTCCATGTAACTGACCCAGTACCAGTATTTAAGATAGATAAGTTACCACTAACCTGTTGTAAGTTTCCACCTAAGCTGATAGCAGCAGTTTGACCAGAACAATCCCATGTAAAGTTTCCAAAATTGATTGACGTAGCAAGACCACCAGGAACTGCAGTAGTTGCACCAGAAATATAACAGGTAGAAGTTGCAGACCATGATGCTGTAGGAATAGTACCAACAAATGCATGAACATAAGTACCATTTACAGTAAGATTTGCAGAAGAAAACGCCGCTGTAGCTGTTATGGTATGATTAGCTTGAATTGTGATGCCTTTAGCACTACTTGTTGGTGCCAAGGAAGCAGTATACCAATTTACATTATCTGGAGAACTTTGCCAGTTAGTAGCTGTTGTCCAGTTACCATTACCATTACTTCTAAAGTAATCAGTTGCAATAGTAGCATAAGCTGAAATAGTAAAATTTGTAGTTGCATTAGAACCAACTGTCAAATGAGAACTAGTACTGGTAAAAGTTAAATAAGCTGATTGAGATGTTCCATCTGAAGTGGATGCTGTAAGTGCACTAAATGATAATGAAGATGCACCTGCGGTGGCACTAACGGTTTTAGTGCCAGCCAATATAGCGTTAGTACCATTAATGGAAGCAGTTACAGATTCACTACTATTCGTATTGTTGCCATATTGATCGGTAAAGTAAAGAGTAACAGTAGAAAGTGTTCCTCCGTATGTAACAGGAGAAGCGATAGAACCAGAACTGATATTTAAATGTGCATTTGCACCAGCGGCTATTCCCTGAGAAACAACTGCATCGCCATAGCCGCTTACAGACGCAGTAACAGTGTAAGTACCTGCTGTTTGTAAATAAGCAGAATTAGCTGGTATTAATGTTAATTTACCATTTGAAAACGTATAAGCATTAGCTGGTAAGGTATTAATAGTACCAGATCCTAACTGAACTGAAACTGAAGGAGATAACCCCCACCATGTTTGACTACCACTAGAATTAGGAAAAGTAATATTAAAGCTATTATCTACAGTAGCACTTATAGCTGCCGTAAAAGTAGGAGACGCTTGTAATGTAGATACATTTGTTGTGTTAGTAGTGGAGCCAATACAACCGTTTGCATCAGTATAGCTCACATTTATTGTTTGATTACCTGTATTGTTGGAATTCCATGATACTGTTGCTAAATTATAACCAGTACCAGTATTGCTTGCAATTGCTGGGCTACCACTAATAGTCCATACATAATTACTCATACCTGCATCGGTAGTATAGTTTAATTGACTGTTTATTTGTGCACTGGAATGATTTGATAAGCTAGGTATTGGTAATGCATTTATTGTAACGGTGAAAGCTGAAGAAGCACTACTACAACCACTTGCATTTTTCACTATAAGATTACCAGTATATGTATTTGCAGCTGTAGCCGCAGGGATACTTATAGTAATTGGGCTGGATGGCAATGAAGTAGTATTTGCAACAGTAGCAAAACTATTGGTAGGTGATGAATTCCATGTAATACCATACATTGTTGGAGAACCAGAAGTACTACTATATGCTAAAGAAGTTGTTTGTGCCGAAGCATTTAAACAAACACTATTAGCAGTTGTAACTGAAACAGATGGGATAGCATTAACAACAAGCGTAATTGCCTGATCGGCTGTACAGGTATTTGCATTTTTAATAGTTAATGTACCTGTATAACTACCAGCAAGTGTAGCAGCTGGTATTGCTATTGTGCTAATAGTACCACCACCCGAACTAAACGTTGTATTTGTAGTAGATTGAGCTGTAATATCATTATTTGCCCAAACTATACTATAAGAAGTAGCTGTACCGGACTCTGCTGAATAAGTAAGCGTTGAAGTCTGTGCACTTGCACTAGCACATTTAGCTGTAACAGTACCTGTAGTTGTAATAGTAGGTATTGCGTTAACCGTAACAATTGCACTACCTGTCATGGTTGCAGGACAATATCCTCCAGCATTGACAGTTTGTACAGAATATGTCGTGGTAGAAGATGGAGTAACATTAAAAGTAAGTGCAGATCCTGTTCCAGAAACAGTACTTCCTGATGTAGAAGCACCTTCGTATAATTGATACATAACTCCATTCTGAGAATTGCTTAAAGTAACTGTAGCGGCTGTATTAGAACTACAAACTGCAGTTGTACCAATTACTGTATAAGTAGAAGGTGAAGTACAGCTTAAAGTGGTTGCAGTGCTACTAGGAATAGCATTAAGATTGTAAAACTCATCTTTAAATTCAGCAAATCCATTATAATCTACCACATAAATATTGTAAGTATGACCACTTGTTACTCCAGTAACATTAACTGAATTACCATTGCCACTATATACGCAATAATAACCCGTACCTAACTCCGTAGAACTACCAAATGCTGCAGTAGCAACATAAGAAGTACCATTTGTTGGATTAGCCCAAACTGGAGTAGTAGAGCCACTAGCATCAGCTACAAATACTGCAGAACCTTGATCATTACCTGGTCTTGTCCAGTTAATAGTCATACTTGTACCACTAATATTAGTTGCTGCATTAATAGTTGACTGTCCTGAAGGAGGCGCAAAAGTAAAGGTAACATCATCCAAGTAATAGGCATTAGTACTAGAAGTTGCTGTAGTAGTAAATGTTACAGTATTATTATAAGGATTAGCCCAAGTATATCCATTATTTACAGAAGCTGTACTGGTTAAATTATTACTAGACAATACTGTTTGGTTATTATCTTCCATTTTCATTGTACCGGTTCCAGAAGAACTAAATGAAGTATTATACTTAACAGCCACTAAACCATAAATAGGTTGTGTTGTAACTGTGTTAACAGTAGACCCACTATGAAATCTTAATGATGTTGTATTAATACCAGTTAGCATTTCGAATGTACCTGAAGTATAGTTCCAAGTTAAGTTTTGATAAGCTGCACTTATTCCAGAAGAAAAGTAACCGGTACCAGAAGTATAAGTACCATTAGCAATACCCGCATAAAAATCGAAAGTTTCTTTGTAGCTAGTACCAACTGTTACAGTTCCTGTTCCAGGTGAAGCAAGACTGAAAGAATAGTTTGTAGCAGATAAAGCAGCTGTACTTAAAATACTGATTGTACCAATAGTTCCAACTGGAGTAGTATTTGTATAGGTAGTAGAATAAGTTGCAGTTCCGGAAATTACAGCAGCAGTTTCGCTATTTACAAATCCAGTAGCAGTATAACTACCATTAGTAGTAACAGTAGTAGTTGCAGTACCAAAAGCAACATACTGGTTATTGGCAGTTAATGATAAAACAACCTTATTAATGTCAAAATTTTCAGTTGCTGTATTAGCAGCATAATTAACATCAGAACCTACTGAAACTGACAATTGATAATGACCAGCTTGAATAGGACTAGTAGTAGAAGGACCATAAGAAGTACCACTAATACCAGTATAACTGTAAGTAATCGTACCAGTAGAGTTGGTTGAATAAGTTGGTGCTTGACCTACCCCAGTATAAGTATAAGGAGTACCATTTGTAAACGAAATAGTAGCTGCTGGTAAATTAGAAATTGTTAGATTAGCAGTAGTATTTGAACAACCAGATGTACCGTCGGTATATATAAAGTTTAAAGTACCAGTTTGTAAAGGTGTTACTGTTCCAGAACCATCATTAGCCACAGTAGCAGTTAAAGGATCGCTACTTACCCAAGTACCACCAGAAGCTGGTGAAACTGTAGTAGCACCATTTGAAAAGATAGAATAACTTGCTAAACTTACTGTAGGTAAAGCTGTAGTGTTAACACTTAGGGATTTTGAACTAGACCCACAACTATTAGCCACCGTTACAGTAATATTACCACTTGCAGAACCTGCAGTTATAGTAGGATTGTAAGAAGTGTTATTAGCTGTAATACTCCAACCGGTTGGTACTGTCCAACCATAAGAAATAGCACCTGAAATAGCTCCAATACTATAGTCATTTCCAGTAGAACCTGTACAAGGTGAAGTAGAACCAGAAATAGAAGGAATAGAAGGTAATGCACAAGAAGTACCTATTATTGTTACACTATTTATTACTAGATCATGTGTTCCTGAAGTTGTGTTATCATATATATATACTCTTACATGCAAATACTGTCCAGGTGCTAATGTTATAGCAGAACCAAACGTGTAAGGATCTCCAGTAAGATAAACTAAGGATGTACTTGTAAGCTTTGTACCAGAAGTAATACCATTATTAAAGCCTGGTGCAGCTAAAAGAGCAGTAGAATTAGATAGATTATCTACATAATAACGCATTTGCGCTTTTGGGTCAATTGTAGCACCACCAGATGCTGATGCAGCAAAAAGAGCAGAGAATCCTGTAACTGTCAATGAATTACCTGCAGCTGCAGTAATAGTATAATCTGTATAATAATTATCGGTAGAACTAGTAATTCCCCATGCTGTATTAGCAGTAGCACCTTTTGAAACTTCATGACCTATACTGCTATAACTTTGACTACCTATTTGTGAACCTAAAGCTTCAGAATTAGCAGTAACAGCACTAGTAACTAATGCAGTACCATTTTGCGTTAAAGGCCAGATAGCTAAGGCATTGCTCACCGTTAAAGTGCCTGTATTGGCAGGTGTGATAATATAATTGCTGGCAGATCCTGAAGTGAATGTAAGTGAAACTCCAGATATAGAAATTGAATATGGACTACCTGCCACTGTAGCAGTAGCTAAATCGCCGGTAGGTGTTCCACCAAAGGCAAGTGTACCTGAACCTCCACTAATTGCATCGGTACCTTTTAAACCAGATACGGTGAAAGTTGAATTGTAAACCCCTGTAGTAGAAAGTGCCACTCCGAAAGGTTTTGACTGGTTAACAGTGGTAACCGTTAAAGATGCAGGAATAACCGTAATTGTACCAGTAGCTGCAACAATACTGTAGTTTGTAGCAGACATGGTGGTAACAACTGGTGTAATGATAACTCCAGCTGTACCTGCAGCAGTTGTAGCAGTATAATTGGTAGTATAAGTAGGTGAACCAGTAATAGTAACATTTCCAGAATTATCGGTTCCTACATATCCAGAAACAGCATAACTACCAGCAGCAGTTACAGAAGCAGCAGTAGAACCATAAGTAACAGCAATTTGATTGTTAGCTGTTACTATTAATTGAGCTTTCGCAATTGTAAAATTGGCGGCAGTTGAAGTAGAAGTAAAATAATTATTATCTGAAGCTAATGTAGCTGTTACAGAATAGGTACCTGGAAGTGTAGGTGCAGTAGCTGTAGGTCCATAAGCTGTACTAGTAGCAGTGACTGTACCTGAATAGCTATAGGTAACAGCACCAGTAGCCCCAGTAGTATAACTAGCAGTACTTGGCCCTTGTGCCGATGCACTATAGGTATATGGTGTATTGATATTAGTAATAGAGATGGAAGAAGATGCTTTATTAACTGTTAAAGCTTGAGTAGCTATACCATCAGCGTAATTAGCATCACCAGCTTGTGTAACTGTAATAGTAGTAGAACCAGCTCCAACTACGGTTACATTTCCAGAAGCATCTATAGTTGCAACACCTGTATTAGAACTATTATATTGCAAAGCAACTCCTGAAGGATTATCTGTAGTAGCACCCAAAGAATAAGGAGACACCCCATAAGTAACACTATTTGTAGTAGCAAGGGTAATATTTTGAGGCGTTAAATTAGTTATATTCATAAATGCACTACCTGTAATATCACCCAATTGAGCTGTACAGTTTGCATCAGATAATGCAGTTACAGTATACGTAGTAGAAATTAAAGGAGAAACACCTACTATATATGAACTAGCACTAATTCCTGTAACGGATACTGGAGTAGTACCATCGGTATACGTTAAATTCCACGGGCTTGTACCAGTTAGAGCTACACTTATGTTACCTGATTGCCCTGCATGGAATGTAGAACCTCCACTTACAACTGCAGTAGGTCTTGGATTAACAGTAACAGTTGCAGTACCAGAAGGACTAGCTGCTGAACAGCTATTAGCATCTGTAACAGAAGTAACCCCATAAGTAGTAGTTGAAGAAGGAGAAATTGCATAATCGGCACCAGATATATAGGAAGATTTTGTTCCTCCACCATTTCCTGTATATACAAAAGTATATGGAGCAGTACCACCGGTAACAGTAACTTTTATATTGGCAGAATTCCCGTTACAAATAGTTCCACTACCTGTACCTGCAGCCAAGACAGCAGCAGTTATTGCAGGATTTATAGAAGCCAGAACGGAAGTTCTTGGTGAAGATGCACATTTTGTTGTGGTATTACTATCTACTGCATAATAAGTTGTACTTGAAGATAAAGAAGCTGTAGTGTAATTATTATTGCTTGTAGATAAAGGTGCACCATTGGCTGTTGCAGCATACCAGTTAATAACATCGCCAGAAGTAGGCGTTGCACTTAACCCTATGGTACCAGTACCACAACGACTATTAGGTGTAACACTTGGTGCAGATGGCAAGGCATTTACAGTTACCGTTGGAGAACCAGAAGGACTAGCTGCTGTACAGCCATTTGCATCTGTTACAGAAGTTAAACCGTAAGCAGTAGTAGATGTAGGGGATACAGCATAATTAGTTGCTGAAGTATAAGAATTAACAGTTCCGCCACCATTTCCAGTATATACAAAAGTGTATGGAGACGTACCACCCGTAACAGTAACTTTGATATTAGCAGAGCCCGAGCCACAAATATAATTATTACCAGTACCAGCAGCCATTACAGCATTGGTAATTGCTGTATATACAGTAGCTGCAATAGAAGTTCTTGGCGAAGATGCACATTTTGTTGTGGTATTACTATCCACCGCATAATAAGTAGTAGTTGATGAGATGGATACAGTTGTATAAGAATTGCTACTAGTAGATAATGGTGTACCACTGGAAGCAGCAGCATACCAGTTAATCACATCACCAGAAGTTGGAGTAGAACTTAAAGCAACCGTTCCAGTACCACAACGACTACCCGGTGTTACAGATGGAGCACTGGGCAAACTATTGATAGAAAGTGTAGCAGTTCCATCTGTTGTTGTTGTCGAAGAATTACAGGAAGCTGTCGCTATACATTTATATTGATAACCCGACTTTCCAGCAGGATTATTAAGTGTAAGAGTAGCTGAAGAAGAACCAGAATATACACCACCATCAGCTAATGCACTACTCCAGGTAGAACCACTATTAGTAGACTCATACCATGCATACGAAGTTACCGAACCTCCGGCAGTAGCAGTAAATGTTGCAGTACCACCAGTACATATTGCAGCATTTGCTGGTTGAGTAGAAATTGAAGCACTTGTACAACTATTAGCAGTTACTGTACCGGTAATACTTGGACCGCTTATTAATATATTAGTTGCAGAAGATGAACTATTGTTATTTTTCGAAATTACTATTCTAAGTTTAAATGAACTTCCGTTAGATATTGTGCAAGCTGGCACAGTAAAAGTCAATATTGATTGCGCTGTCAAAGGGTTAGTACTTCCAAAGTTGGAAAATAATGGACTTGCTTGTAAGGTTGCACCTGCATACCCGCCAGAAGATGTACCTGATGCTACAGGAGCTGCACAACCAGTAAAACTAGTGCCTCCATTTGAAGAATAACCTACAGCAATAGCAGCAGCGGATACTGCTGTAGATGAAGTTAAAGTAAAAGTAAATTGATTTGTAGTTATATTAAATCCTGTATTTGGAGCAAACCCAAATTCCATGTATGTATTAGCTAAATTACTTAGACCTGTATAAGTAGCTAAACAAGTCCCGCTATTTGAAGCTTTAATTCCTGTTCCACTGTAACTTCCTGACGCCTGGCTAGTTGCACCAGAAAAAATAGAAGCTGTTACAGAATTAACCGTTACATTACTAGATTGAGTACCAGTTGCAGAGCCCGTAAGCAAACTTACATTAGTAAACGGCCATGCAATCGTTACATTCTGTCCCCAGCTATTAGCAAAAAACAATACGCCCAATATGAGCATTGCAATACTTTTTACAGTAGCATTTGTACTGTGTAGAACCTTTTTCATACGCATAATATTTCGTTGTAAACTAATTTCAGAATTGGTTGTAGAAACTGTAGTTTCTTGTGTATGCACGGATGCTTGGTGTAAATCTTTAATCATGTGTTTATGCAATCGTTGTCAATATCTATAAATAGAACGGTAAAAATACTTTAGCTTAACAGTAAGTAGGGTACAGAAAGGCAACTTTATTTACGAAATCCATTTCGTAAATCTAGTTTTTAGATTATTCTGAAATGAATTTAAATTTAATTAATTATTTAAATAGTTTAGGAGAATGAAAGAAGTCACAAATGCAAAGTGGCAGATTGTGATATACAATACTAATTTGATAATATGATGATTTGATAATGTGATGATTTGATAATGTGATAATGAATACAAATGCAAGAAGGTTATTCTGGACGAAGGGTTATTTTTATCGAAGGGTATTTCTAAGCGAAGGGTTATTTTTATCGAACGTTTATTTTGAGTGAAGGGTATTTCTGGACGAAAATGTAAACGATGGCAGGAGGATGCTCTGTTATGGCAACGAAAAACTAAACGATGGCTTCGCCTCATGACACTATGGCAGGAGTAAGGTTAACGATGGGTTTAAATCTGCAACTATGGGAGGAGTAGGCTCTGTTATGCGAACGAGGGACCTAACTATGGAAGGAGTATGTTCTGTTATGCGAACGAGGGACCTAACTATGGAAAGAGTAGGTTCTGTTATGCGAACGATGGACCTAACTATGGGAGGAGTAGGTTCTGTTATATGAACGAATGACTTAATTATGGAAGGAGTAGGTTTAACTATGGGTTTGGAAACTCAATTATGGCTTGAATGGGTTAAGTTATGCGAAAGAGCTGGTAAACAATCAGTTTAGTAGGGATTGAGAAGACAGGTAATTCCCTGTCTTACTTTTCGGTAGGGATAATATATGATTTGGGAAGCTTTAATTTACACTGTTGGTGAAGATGCAACATAGGCTAAAAATTCCCTCCTATTTTTGGTGAATAACACCAACAATGGCAAAAAAAAGGCACTGCGATTATGCAGTGCCCTAGTCTGGTTTAAAATCTAACGAAGTTTATTGTATAATAATTGTTTTTACGTTGTTCCCTTCTATTCCATTTGCATGTAGGTAATAAACACCAACTGGTAATAGTTTAGATTCCATTAAATCGAAGCTGTTACGACCATTTACACAGGCTTTCTTTTGTTCCATTACTACTCTTCCTGTATTATCTGTTAAACGGAATACTATTGATTTGCTTTCTGTAGTCTGCATCTGCACTCTAATGATTCCTTTAGCAGCAGGGTTTGGAGATACTACCCACTGCTCTCCTATTGAAGAAGGAGTAACCTTAGCATTCAATACTACATTGCGGAACAGATAATCTTTATCGAAAGCTTCTACTTTAGTAATAGAACCGTCAAGTGTAAGTGGATCAAAATTGCCTAAGCCAATTTTGTCAAATACCAACTCCATAATTACCGATCCATCTTCCAGCGTTTTATATTCATTGTTAGCATCGTTCCACAAGAATGTAAGTTTACCTTCTTTAGCATGATTAGTGCCTAAATCGATATTCAAAACATTATTGTTAATACCATTATAGATTAATTTATCTGCATCGAAATTTACAGTGAACTGCATACCTGCAATTTCTTTAAAGTTGCTGATTCTAATAGGAATTCTAACCGTATTATCCTTAGTAGAATTAATAGCATCGTAGCTTAACTGAATTGCATTTTCTGAACTGTAAGCAGGTTTAGCTACCGCAGGATTCCAATCCCAGTTTACGTCACCCAGTTTAAATCCAATAAATGTTTGATTGTATTTACCCATATTTAAACCAGTATACATGATACTATCTTTATAAGGGAATGGATTAGCCTGATCGATATAGCTATAGCTACTATCTACGAATGCCCATAAACGTTTTTCGCCAGTTGCTGTAATGGTAAATGTAGTATCGATACCCAGGATTAAACGTTTCATATAAACGATATCCAGAGCAGTTACTTTTTTATCTCCATTAACATCGGCAGCGATTATTTTGTAAGGACTAGTAAACAATGTTTTACCCAGTATATGGCTTTGTAATAAAGCAATATCTAAGGCAGTAACACCATTTGCTTTTGTAACATCATTGTTTTTAGCAACCTTAATGGTATCATTACTTCCAGCTGCCAGACAACTAAAGTTGAAGTTGCCATTTACTGTATTAGTAATTGTGCTATTACCTTTTAATGTAACCACTGCATTTGGTATTGGCAATAATTTAGGGGTAATAACATTACCTACAACAGTAGGATTAATGGTAATAACGGTAACATTATAAATGCTATCGGCACTATTGATACTTCTTACAGTATCTCTAAGAACAGCAGAACTGAAATAGCTGACATTATTGTAAGAAACAAAAATACAATTGCTAAGCCCTGGATTCACAGTAAGATGTAAAACAGCCGCACTATCAGCACCTGCAACATTGGATAAATGAACTGTGTACGTTCCTGCATTGCTATAGGCAGTACCATTGAAAGTATACGAACCTGCTCCAATATTTGCATTAGTAGTAGAAGTTGTAGGAGGAGCAGAAGAAGCCTTGGAAGTAGTACCGTTCACTGTAAAGTCGGAAATGGTAAATTGAGAACTACTGGTAGCTGCATTCTTTCTCCACATATACACTCTTATGTACATGGTAGTACCATCTGCCACCATAATATTTTTGCCTGTTGCAACTGAGTCTGCTAACAAACTACCATTTGTAATAGCTGGTGCATTATTTCCAGTCATTCCAGCAGGGTTAAGGAAAGAACAAGTACCTTTTCCAAACAGCGTAGAATCTCCATTAGCATAAGCAACTGCATAATAGTTAGCGGTAGATGCAGTAGAGTTGTTACCCATCATATTAAATGCTGAAACATAAGCATTATAACCTTTTGCTGGAGAAACTTCGAACTGAATCCATTCCCCTTTTGTATTAGCAGTATTGAAGGTAGCCGTAGTTCCATCCCCAGCCCAACCTGGTATACCAGCAGCTTTAGTACCAAAGATTAAACCAGTAGTGGTATCTTTTGGTAATTCCAGGATACCAGTACCTACTGTAATATTGGTAGCCATATTATTACCAGCCGTAATAAATGGCGAAGCAACTTGTAAACCAGTCACTAACAGACCACCAGTGTTACTATTTTTATAGGTAAAGCCTGGCATTGGAACTGATCCATAAGTATTTGTAACTGTAACGTTTCCTGTAGCACCATTTCCTACAATCGCCTTAATAGTACTATCATTTACCACTACAAAACTTTTTGCAGCTGTATCTCCAAAAGTTACAGCAGTAGTAGTATTAAAATTAGCACCACTGATAAGAATAGTATCACCAGTTTTACCAGCTAAAGGTGCAAATGAATTAATAGTAGGTAAACAGCTAACAGTGATAACTGCATTATTGTAGATACTATCGCAACCAGCTATTGCTTTAACAGTATCTGAAATTACTGTAGAAGAAGTATAGGTAACATTTTTATAAATTACGGAACTACAACCAAAAAGATTTATAGTATTATTATCTGCAGCAGGACTTACTGTTAACATTAAAGTTGCAGCACTATCAGCACTTGCATGGTTGGTAAGATGCGAAACATAAGTACCAGAAGTAGAATAGGAAGTACCATTGAATAAATAGGTATTGCCATAACAAATATTTGCATAAGTAGTAGAAGAAGTAGGTGTACCTCCAGATGTAGCAGAACTTGTACCAGCAACTGTAAAGTCGGAGATGGCGAATTGAGAACTACTTGCAGCTGCATTGTGGCGCCACATGTATACTCTTACATATAAAGTAGTACCATTTAATATGGTAATATTTTGTCCTGTATTATATTTACTGGCAATTAAACTGGAAGGAACTGTTGGCGGGTTAATACCAGTTACGCCTGTACTATCGAGGAAAGTACAAGTAGCAGCAGAAAATGCTGCAGTATCGCCTACTGAATAAGCCAATGCAATAACATTTGCTGTACTGGCAGTAGAATTAAAGCCAGCTATATTGAAGCCAGCAATATGAAGATCATATCCAGCAGCAGGTGAAATAGCAAATTGTACCCATTCGCCTTTTCCAACAGCCGTATTATAAGTAGCAGTAGCCCCGTCGGCAGCCCAACCAGCAATTCCTGCACCCTTTGAACCGAAAATAATTCCGACAGTAGAATCTTTAGGCAATTCCAGTATTCCTATACCGTTGGAAATACTGGTAAGAACATTTGCTCCCGGTGTAATAAAAGGAGCAAGAGCTTGAATACCTGTAACCAATAAACCAGGCGCAGTTCCATTATTGAAAACAAAACCTGGAAGCGGGAAGTTGCCACCTGCATACATAACCGTTACATTTCCACTTGCACCGTTACCTACAACAGCTTTAATAGTACTATCGTTTACTATCACAAAACTCTTAGCAGTTGAATCACCAAAACTAACTGCCGTTACAGCTGAGAAATTAGCCCCTTTAATTAAAATAGTATCCCCTGTTTTACCCATTGCTGGAGCAAAAGAATTAATAGCAGGCGAACAACTAATAGTAATATTAGCAATATTGTAAATACTATCACAACCAGCTAAGCTTCTAACCGTATCTGCTAAAATTGTAGACGAAGTATAGGTTACTCCTTTATAAATAATTGAATTACAACCTGTGAGATTGTTAGTAAATGTTTTAGGAGCAGGACTAACTTTTAGATTCAATGTAGCAGCACTATCAGCTCCTACACTATTGATAAGATGCACAGTGTAAGAACCACTTGTATTATAACTTGTCCCATTGAATAAATAAGATTTACCAAAACAAATACTTGCATTGGTAGTAGAAGTAGTAGAACCAGGCGCTTTAGGTACTATAACTTTAGTAGTGAAAGAACTCTTATACACTTTATCGCCACTGGTGCCACCGTTACCGTTTGCAGCCATACCAGCATAGGAAAATTTAACTACTGTATCCACTAAAGGAGCTGTCCAGAATATACTATCAAACGTGTACTTGTCCCCGGTAAAAGAAGGGGCCCCATTGTTATGATGAACTTCTTTACCAGTAGTTGTTGTTTTAGCATTTGGATTTGTAGTTGTAAATGTGCCTAAGCCAGTGCCTACGCCCATATCAAAACCCCATTTAACACCCCCTGCAGAAGCAATGGTTAGACTCAAAGTATATTGTCTGCCGGCGATTACTGTATCTGGGATACCAGTAATGTAAATGTTTGTGGCAGAGGTAGTAGCGGAGCTATGACAGCTACAACCTGTAGTTGATCCACTAATGTTGCTAGCATGATTTAATCCTTTAACCCCTGAGGTTAAGGCAATAATCGTTATAACAGAAAAAAGTAGTAAAAGTATTCGTGTTTTCATGTAATGCAATTTATCGTTTTATTAATAAAACAAAAATAGTTATCCAATTAAATTTTAGGGAATTTTAAGGATATTTATTTGCGAAATGGATTTCGTAGTTAGGGCGTTTAAGAAAGGGCCGGTGGAATGGGTTGAATTTGTTAAACAATCACGTTCTGATAGTGGTTGTAATCATAGTTGACCATGATGCCCCAACTTTCGTTGTAACGAAGTGCACTCATGTCGGCATCGAAGTTGATATTTTGAATTTTAGCACCATTTCCTAAGTGAAATTTCTCAACAGGGCCTTGTAAAGACTCCAGGTACTGACGTACCATTGCTTCACTTGGTTTGTTGCTAAAATGTTCTCTTAAAAAAGGTACTGGGCTAAGCGTAAAGAATCCATTCACCCCCAGTGTTTTACAATGCTCTATTAATTCTTTAATGGCATACTTACCACCACCCTTCTGGGTAGCTGTAGGCAGACGAAAGATAGAATAGAAAGTACCGTAATATACATCGTAACTACTGGTATAGCCATCATCGGTAAGTACCTCAGGAATATTCCTTGGTAGTTTATTACCAATACGGGCACAAACCATAAATTGTGGGATGCCTTCATCGGCATAAACAAAGACCGTTCGGTTGCCTTTGATTCTTGGCTGAATTTTTAAAGAAGGATGAATAGGATCATACTGGATAAAATCTAACCAACTGTCCTCAAACCCTGGATCGCCATGCTTGTATATCATAATGTAACCTATTTTGCTTGTTCTAGCTGTAGCAATAAATGCTTTTGTACTTTACCTAATGCGGTCCTTGGTAATTTATCTACTTTAATAATCTTTCTTGGTATCTTGAAAGAAGCAAAACTATCTTTAAGTTTCTGTTCTATTTCTGCCTCATTAAACTCTGCATTTGCCACAACAACAGCTACCGGTACTTCACCCCTCATTTCGTGTGGCATACCAACAACAGCAGCCTCATCAATTGTATTTTGTTCAAGGAGAAATTCTTCTATCTCTCTTGGATAAATATTGAAGCCACCAGATATAATCAAGTCGCTTTTTCTTCCTTTTAAAGTGATATAACCATCGGCAGATATTTCGCCCATATCACCAGACTTGAAGTATCCATTTACAAATGCATCTTTAGTTGCCTCCTCTCTTTTCCAGTAACCAGAAAATACATTTGGTCCTTTAATATGTACTTCACCTTCCTCTCCTATTGCTACTTCTTTACCATCATGATTTATAATTTTTACTGATATACCTGGCAGTGGAAATCCGATAGTGCCAGGACGTCTTTCACCAAAATAAGGATTACTTACATTCATTAAAGTTTCCGTCATACCATAACGTTCCAGTATAACATGTCCATTGTATTTCTCTTTAAATTCTACAAATACCTGCGGTGGTAATGGTGCAGAACCAGAAACAAATAATCTGGTATTTTTACCAATCACTCCACTAACGCTCATTGGCTGATCTAATAATCTTACGTAGACAGTAGGTACACCAAAGAAAACAGTAGGCTTAAATTCATCAAACCATTGAGCTGCTTTCTGATGTTCGAATCTTTCCTGTAGTCTTAATTTGCAACCAGACATTAACCAGCAATGAATACCATTTGCTAATCCATGTACGTGGAATAAAGGAAGGGCTAACAACAATCTGTCTTTATCGGTAAACTGCCAGCAAGTAATTAAGTTTACACCATTGGCAATAAAATTATTGTGTGTAAGAACCGCTCCTTTAGAAGCACCTGTAGTTCCAGAAGTATAGACTATAGCAGCAGGAGAATCTCCATTAGTATTACTATGAATTGCCTCATCAGGTAAGGTGAGTGCTTCTAAAGCTATCTCATTAACATCCCAGATGATAGGCACACCCGGTACTTCTCCATTCGCTATAAAAGCTTTAGGTTCTGCATCTTTATAAATATGGGATATCTCTCTTTCCTTGTAAAGAATATTTACAGGAACAAAAATTACACCCAGCTTGATTGCAGCCAAGTATAAATCGATAAAGGTTACACTATTTTCCAAATAAACACAGAGCCTATCTCCTTTCTCCAGCCCTCTTAATTTTAAGAGTCTTGCCATTCTATTGGCACGTGAATTTATTTCGCCAAACGTATATAAGATGCCATTAAATTCTAATGCATCTGCATCCTTTCTTCCAACGAGGGAAGCATCGAAAAGGTTCATTAAGTTCATATACTAACTGTTTTGAATTTTATTTTTATATGAGAATATATTGATAACGCATATTAGCAACGCGAATAGTCCTAACACTATAAAAGAAGAGGAATAACTGTTGGTCATATCTTTTACTTTACCAACTAAAGGAGCACCAACAAGAATCATCACCATACCCAGCATATTTGCCAAACCCATTGCTACTCCTACTCTACCAGGGAATAGTTGCGATGCACGAGTAAATACAGAAACATAAGGTAGGCCACAACCCATACCCAGTATTAGCAAAGCAACAATTGCAATTGGGAAAGAAATATTGGTGATAGCCAAAATAAAACAACCCACTGTAATCATTAGTAAACTGAAGATGATTACTTTTTTAATTCCAAATACCGGAATCAGTTTACCACCTAATGGTCTGAAGAATATTCCGAGTATAAGAATCAAAGATGCCACAGCGCTTATCTCCCAGCCATTCAATGTTTTGAAGTTCTCTTTCAGTAATACGGTTATCCATGTGCCAATAACAATTGACAAACCAAAAGAAGCCATTTGAACTGAACCTAACAACAATAAACTTTTATCGAATAGCATGGTAGTTAGTTTCACATGAGGATGAACATCAGGATGAGAAGAGGGAGCAAAAAACAACCATACTATTAATGCAACCAAGGCTATAGAGGCTGTGGTATAAAAGCCATATATCCAGTTGTTATTAAAGTGTGCTACTATTTGTGGCAAACAAAAAATTACAAAACCTGAACCGAATAAAACAGAAGCACCATAATATCCTTGATACAAGTGAAGCTTCTCTGTTTTAGTAGTTTGATAGATATATTTAGCCCCGCCAATAAAGGAAGCTCCTGTACCAAAACCGGTAATGATTTTCCATATTAAAAGCTCGGTATAATTATCTGAGAAAGTGATACCGATATTACCAAGGAATACCAAAGACATAGCAAAAATAACCACTCTTCTTCCTCCTATTTTATCACCGAGCATTCCACCAGGAATCTGCATAAATGCATGGGTAAAAAACATCCCGGTAGTTAATAGTCCGGCACTGGCTTTATCGAAACTAAATGCTTTCATTAATATCTGTGCTATCGGGGCATGATTGGTATAGTTTACCGAAAAGGCAAAGGCTATTAAACAAGCACACCATAAATTCCTACTACTTTCTTTTTCCATCAGCTAATCATTATTTAATTATTGCAATCGTTATACGGAGTCTTTATTTAAGGAATATACGCTGACTCCTATTCGCGTTATTTCCTGTTAGTTTAACTATGTAAATACCAACAATAATTTTGTCAGGTATATTGATATTAATTACATCTGACTGTTTAATATTTATTCCTTTAGCAAACACAATTTTACCAGATAGATCTACAAGTGAAACAGCATAAATTCCTTGTGGCAAATTATCATTCACAATATTTATCTGATGATTTACAACAGGATTAGGGCAAATATTTAGACCTTCCTGATATACCTTATTATTGGAAACTATTACTACTTCAGAAAAATGTATTGTACCATTTTTATCAACCTGTTTTAGTCTGTAGTAGGAAGCCCCATTGAATGGTTTATTATCAATAAAAGAATACTGTAATGGGAAGTTTGAATTACCATTTTCAGCCATAGTATTTACAAAAGCAAAGGCAGCAAAATTTTCTCCATCTACACTTTTCTGCAATTCGAATCCAACATTATTAATTTCTGTAAAAGTGTTCCATATTAATTTGTTAACTGAACCCTCAGCAGCTGCCCTAAACATAGAAAGTGTGACAGGAACAGGCCCTGTGAACTCATGAGCTCCCCTATCTGTTGAGCTATTATAAGGAACAGCATTACCCCAAAAATCAAACTTAGCATTTCCAGCAATGGTCTTACCTGAATTGATACATGGAGAATTACTCTGTAATTTATAACCAGTTAAAGAAGCAAAACCAGTATCTCCTTTATTTGGATTAACAAACAAAGGATCGGTATTTATTTCATGGGCATCAAGCGGATGAGAGCCCCCTAATGGTTGGTAAAATAAATTGTAATCGAAAACAGTACCAGTACTACTTCCAAAGGAGTACACTGGATTTTTCTTGTTTATATAAAAGATATTATTGTAATAGTAAGTAGCATCGGGGTATACACTTCCAGAACCACCCCAAGGTCTTTGTAACACAGCATAATTTAAATCATTACTGGAATAA